>NZ_JBCOME010000013.1:0-69664 GCF_040924365.1 Ruminococcus sp. 1001136sp1_2201st1_G3_2201SCRN_220225
GTGTTGTTATCAACAAATAATTTTTTATTTCAGCTAAAAAGCTCCGTCGGATTCCCGGCGGAGCTTTTATTATTCATGTTTATTATGATTCACTATTTTTTCCTTTTTTCTTAAGGAGCCAGATTACCACTGCGATGCCAATGATAATAACTACAACCAGAATCCAGATAACAGAATTCATTCCCTTATCTGTGCTCTCCACATTTTTGCTGGATGCTTCCTGTTCTGCACTTTCTGAAGGAGCAACTGTTACTGTTGCCTCTTCTGTAGGCGCAATAGTCACACTTGGCTCCGGGGTGGGAGTACTTGTCTCTGTTGGTTCCGGAGTAGGAGTACTTGTCTCAGTCGGCTCCGGGGTAGGAGTGCTCGCTTCAGTCGGCTCAGGGGCAGGAGTACTTGTCTCTGTTGGCTCTGAAGCTGCAGTTGCTTTCTTAGTCGGTTCCGGAGCAGGAGTACTCGTCTCAGTTGGCTTCGGAGCAGGAGTACTTGTCTTCTCAGGCTTCGGGGTAGGAGTGCCTGTTGGCTCTGCCTCCACATCACTGCTGTCTTTGCCTTCGGTACCTGCTTTTCCAACTTCAGAAGTATTCTCTCCATCCTGAACAGATTTTGAACTGTCTTCCGCTTCTTTCTCAGTTTCAGGAACAAGTTCTACTGTACTCTCTTCCGTATTGGTGGCTTCTGCAATATTTACCCAGCCAGAAACATCACCAGCCTCTGTGTGTCCCCAGATACCATCTTTACCAGTATCTACTTCTGTATCAATATATAACTTCTCACCATTCGCTATATTACAGCCTCCGGAAACTGTGCCGTACTTTTTTCCAGGTCCTTTATACAGGCAAACGGAACCGTCTTCCTTAGCATTGACTGTAATACTGTAATTCGCATCCTTGCTTCCGTATAAGGCAAGCTCTGATGCCACTGTCTCGGCAAGAGTGGCCGGCTTCAGATAATTCTCTTCCAGGAAACCAAACATGCCATGAAGCTGAGCATATACCCATACCTTTCCAGCTTCATCTGTGACCTCTCCTTCTACATGGATCGCAGTTCCATTAGGAATCAGCTCATCATTCAGCTTCGGGCTGGAAGCATCTGCCTCTGAATACATGTCAACACCGCCATCAGGCGATTCTACAATCATATAGTAATCTGTTTTATAATCAACCTGCTGTGTCTTTCCTGCATCTGCAAAAACTCCCACAGTCATGCAAAAAGTAAGAAGCACAGCCAGCAACATTCCCAGCTTTTTCTTCATATATATCCTCTTTTCCCTCTTATATACATTTTCTGTTTTTCATTGTAACACACCAGGAAAAACTTGCAACCATTTTTCTCATATTTTCCCATTATTTTACAGCAACAGTTACTATTCACCGGTAATGTTCCGCGAGGTGTTTTTATAAACAATTTCACAGAAAAATCGGGAATCCGGGCGTGAAATCATGCGAATGTATGTCCGATAAAGAGCCCCAGACAATAAAAGAGCGAGACAAAAGTCCCGCTCTCTCAGCTTTCCTTCATTGTCCTGGGGGAGTGAAAGAAAGCAGTTAAATTATAAAAAGCTAATTATTTATAAAGAGGTCCATAGTTCTTGCAAGCTCTGAAATCTGCACCCTCTTTATCCATTCCAAATGCATTCCAAGCAGCCGGACGATAGATATCTTTCTCCGGAACGTTATGCATGGATACCGGGATACGAAGCATAGAGCACATTGTGATCAGGTCAGCTCCGATATGTCCGTAGGAGATAGCACCGTGGTTAGCTCCCCAGTTGTTCATTACATCATAAGCTGTCTTGAACGGTCCCTCTTTGCCATCGCATCTTGGAGCAAACCATGTACATGGCCATGTGTAGTCTGTACGTTTCCAAAGTTTGTCAGATACTTCTGCTGGAAGAGCAACTGTCCATCCTTCAGCAATCTGCAGAACCGGTCCAAGTCCTTTAACAAGGTTCAAACGGATCATTGTTGCAGGCATCTGAGCTTTTGTTTCATAACGGCTGGAGTATCCGCCTCCACGGAAGTATCCGTTGTCAGCCATACACCATTCAGTGTTTTCCATGATAGCTTTCTGGTCTTCTTCTGTGATATCCCACCACTGTTTCATAACAGCATTGCCGTTTTCATCTTTAGCTTCGCCGTTAGCGTCAAGGCAAGCAGCACCGGAGTTGATCAGGTGAAGGAATCCGCCAGCTTCTTTAGCTACGCCTTCAAGGTCATATCCTGTAGCTTTCTTAACAGCCTCTGGGCTCCAGTATGTACGAACATCAGCGAAGATCTGAGCTCTGTTTGTAAGAAGTTTCATGAACATCATTCCAAGTCCGTTGAGAACGTCATTCTCTGTAGCGAGGATGTATGGCTCACGAGCTCCGTTCCAGTCGAAGGATGTGTTCAGCATAGCTTCTGCAAAGTCACCGTTTGGATAGAAATCTGTCCACTGTCTCTGTCCCTGGAAACCAGCTGCCAGAGCGTTGTGTCCGATTGCTTCCTCGGAGAATGCAGGATCAAGGTTATCGCAGCCGTTCATCAGCTCTTTGATGATAACTGCCATTTTAACTACGAACTCAAACTGCTCTTCTTTCTTCTCTGGGGAGAACTGCAGTTCTTCAGGGTTCTTGTCCCAACCAATCTTACAGGTCTCTTTCGCCCATTTGAGAGCTTTCTCAAATTCTGCGTGATCGTAGATGCCTTCTGTCATACGACGGATGATTTCTACCTCATCAACGGATTCAACACGCATTCCAAGATAGGATTCGATGAAATCGGAATCAATGATAGATCCGCCGATACCCATTGTAACGGAACCGATCTGCAGATAGGATTTGCCTCTCATGGAAGCAGCTGCAACTGCTGCACGTCCGAATCTGAGTAATTTCTCTTCAACGTCTGCCGGGATAGATGTGTCATCAGCTTCCTGAACATCATGTCCATAGATACCGAATGCCGGAAGACCTTTCTGTGCATGTGTAGCAAGAACGGATGCAAGGTAAACTGCTCCTGGTCTTTCTGTTCCGTTGAAGCCCCATACAGCTTTGATTGTCTGAGGATCCATATCCATTGTCTCTGCGCCATAGCACCAGCACGGTGTAACAGTAAGTGTGATGTCTACACCTTCTTTACGGAATTTGTCAGCACATGCAGCACTTTCACCTACACGTCCGATTGTTGTATCAGCGATAACAACTTTAACAGGCTCACCGTTGGAATATCTCAGGTTTTCTTCAAAAAGTTTCGCAGCGGATTTAGCCATATTCATTGTCTGCTCTTCAAGAGATCCTCTGACATCGAGTGCTCCTCTACGTCCGTCGATTGTTGGTCTGATACCGATAACCGGATAGCTGCCTACTAATCTGCTCTTTGCCATGATTCATTACCTCCATAATAAATATATTCTTTTTTAAGAGGTTTCACTAAAAAACCTCCCTGTTTCCTATAGTTCATAGTATACAATTGCCAAACCGTAATTACTTGTGATATAATGGCAAAAAATAGTACAATATTCACTTTTTTGATCATTTTGTAAAAAATCCATCAAATTAACTTAAGGAGGAATTTATTTTGCAGGATCTGGACCATAATGAAGACCGTTTAAGGGGAACATATGATTTTCCTTTTGAATTTCATCATATTGATCAGGCTCATCCGCGCTATGTAATGTCCTATCACTGGCATGTAGAATATGAAATCATTCGTATTCTTGAGGGCTCTCTCACTGTCACTTTAGACGAAAAAAGTTTCATTGCAACAGCTGGAGACATCATTTTTGTACATAGTGGAATTCTTCACAGTGGAATTCCTGATAATTGTCTTTATCAGTGCATTGTTTTCGACGGAAATGTTTTCCTCAAAAATAATTCTGTTTGTGCAGGATATATGCAGAAGATTATTCATCAGGAAATTCTGATCTATCATCATTTTACACCAAAGCATATAGAAATCTGCAATACAATAAACAGTCTTTTTGATTCTCTTTGGAAAAGAGAACCTGGCTACGAGCTCACTGTAATTGGACAATTTTACCACTTTTTCGGCATTATTTTTAGTAATCATTACTATCTTGAAAGTATAACACGCGCAAGACGTGATTATAAGAGAATTTTACAGCTGAAACAGGTACTTGATTTCATTGAGCACAACTATACGGGGGCTCTGACACTAAAACAGCTTTCGGCCTCCGTATCCATGTCACCCAAATACTTTTGCCGTTTTTTCTCCGAAATGACCCATCAGACTCCCATGGATTATCTGAACAGGCAGCGCATTGAGAGAGCCTGCTATGAAATCTCCACAACCGATGATTCTATTACAGATATTGCATATCGAAATGGATTTAATGATCTGAGCTATTTTATACGTACATTTAAAAAATACAAAGGAACTACACCAGGAAAATATAAGAAAAGCTGATTAGGAGGGCGAGCATTGGCCGGATGCCCGCCCACAAAAAAAGAATTGACTTCTTTTTCTCTTATTTCTCAGATATGCTAAAGATGTGATTTTTTTCGTCGTAAGAAAAACGACAGAGAATCATTCCTGTATTTTTTACAGGCTACGTTGACGCATTTTATGCGTTTTCTTTTGCTGTTAAGACTCGAAAAAAGCCATAGCTTATTCTTGTTTTCGCTATATATGCCATTTTTCCAGAATGGTCTCTTATTCCAGGACCCTTATGTAGCAGGTTTTCAAGTAACCGGATGATGGAATTGCTGCTGATCAGGCAGATTAGCCCATGGCAGAAAACTGTCCGCACATACTGCTGCAGAACGCCGCAGAAAATCAGAAATTGTTTTTCTCTTTCGTTTCTTTTATTCTAACAAAAGCCGGTTGCCATTACAACGAAATTCGGTCGTAAAATTCTCACATAATTCGACACTTAAATGATAAATTTTATCTGTAACTGAAGTTTTCTTTTTTCTGAAACGTGCTATAATATTTTCAATTAGAAGCAACTAACATAAGTATGACGAAAGGAAGCTGTTGAATCATGGGAAGATGTTATCATTTATCAAAAACTGTTACGGAAGACCTGGCAAATGAAATCATAAAAGAACTGACAGAGCGAGGCGATGTAAAACACGCCAGAATCTCCGCTGACGGACGTTATCTTCATGTGGATACTATTGACGGAGAATTTTCCGTGGTAATGTATTCAGCAGTAAATATCTGCAGCCGTATTGCAAACTGCGAGCTGTCCTTTGTGAAATTTGATTACACAGCTTAGAGCGTGTTTGAAAACATACCGCCAGGACATTTATGGCAAATCTATTAAAAAAGGGAGATTAAATTATGCAGCAGATTACATTAAAAATAGACGGAATGATGTGTGGAATGTGTGAATCCCACATTAACGAAAGTATTCGTAATAACTTTTCTGTAAAAAAAGTCACCTCATCCCATACAAAAGGAGAGACGATTATCCTTACAGAAAATGATCTTGATGAAGCAAAACTGAAAGAGACTATTGATAAAACAGGTTATAAACTGCTTTCTGTCTCAAAAGCTCCGTACGAAAAAAAGAAAGGCTTTTTCTCTTTCCTGAAAAAATAGCCTTTCCCTGTCATAATCCTTGTACTATATTCCAACTACAATATTTCCGGTAATACGGACAATGCATATTCTGCCAGGCTGTGATCTTCCTCTCCTGTGCCTCCGCTTATACCAAGACCTCCGATAATCGTATCTCCGGATTTCAACGGCACACCGCCTCCGAAAATCACGATTTTTCCACCATCCATCTTATCTACGCCATAAAAAGTTCCGCCTGGCTGAGCCAGTTTAGATAATTCCATGGTGGACATTTTCACCGCAACAGAAGTATAAGCTTTTTTCAAAGCGACATCAAAGCTTACCAGAAATGCTCCGTCCATTACATGAACGGCAATTGGATTTCCTTCCGGACCACAAACTGCAATCACCGCTTTCTTACCGCGACGAAGGGCTTCCTGTTCGATTTTCCCGATCAGCTTCTTCGCTCCATCCAGTGTAATCTTATTCTGCATACCCATGCGGCGCAGTACTGCCTGAATTACAGCTTCGTCTACAGAATCAGAGGTACCAGATATGAGAGAATTTTCAACTTTCGTATCCACGCTCACGCTTCCTCCTGCCACTTTCTCAGTTCCACTTGCATGTAGTTCCGTATTTTCAGAAGATGCGTCAGTTTCTACAAGCTTTGACGTTCCCGTCTTCTGACCTGCTGCCTCCGCTTCTTCGTAGCGTGCAAGCACATACAGATAGTCGGCCAGACGGTTCATATATTTCTTGCTTCCTGTGTCAGAACCAAACTTTACACTTACAGCGGCAAGATCACGCTCCGCTCTTCTGGCCACAGCCCAAGTCACATCAATCTCAGCAGACAAGCGACAAGCCCCAGGTAATGAGGACTCCTTCGGCATATGAAAAAGCCCCGTCAAACGGTCAATCTCTTCCTCTAAAAGCTCTGTCTTGTCATCATTGATCTTATACTCTCTATTATATGGATCTGCCACTCCTGCATCAATTCTGGTCAGATTTTCCTGGATCTTCTCCAGAAAACGGATGGTATCTCCATCTCTGATCATGGTTTTCAACACTCCAATATGGCAGGAAAGTTCATCTATGGTTCCCTCCAGCTGGATTCGATCATCCGCTTTGGAAACGTTTTTCGTATGGACAAGATTGGTAGTTCCCTTGTCACCATTCTTTGTATAAATACTCATACGACTTTCTCCTGACATTTTACCCATCCGGCAAAATGGATTTTATTATGCACCAATACACTGAATATAAGACAATATCTGTGCAAAAACAGAAAATAATCCACATTATCTTACATTCACTACATTAGTTATAAACAGACTCTGGACAAATAACCGCAATTCCACAGTATCTGTCCAAAGCCTCTTATATGTTGCTAGACAGCAACTCTTAAATTCATTAAAATGACCACAATTTCTTGTAAATCTTCACAATATCCTCTTTTGTTGGGACTCTTGGGTTGGCAGTTGTGCAGGCATCAGCAAGCGCCAGGTTTGCCATTTTGTCAATTGCTGCAAAATACTCATCCTCAGAAATAGTTCCCATTTCTTTAATCGTAAGCGGAATATTCATTTCCTTCTGCATAAACTGAATCCAGTTTACAAGAGATCTTACAGACATTACTTTGTTGTAGTTACTCAGTCCAAGAATATGTGAAATATTGGCATATCGCTTTACTGCCGGAAGATATTCCTGCTGGCTTCTGCTATGTTTGTTGATATTTGCATTAAATTCTACAATATGCGGAAGCAGCATTGCATTGGCACGTCCATGCGGAATATGGAAAATAGCTCCCAGCTGATGTGCCATACTATGTGTGATTCCAAGTCCTGCAGCATTAAAAGACAGTCCGGCAAGACAGGAAGCTACATGCATTTTCTGACGGGCATGCATATCGCCGCCGTCAAGGTATGCTCTTAACAGAAAGACTCCGCAGATTTCAATTGACTTTTCAGCAAGAGCAGATGAAAATTCATTGTGATTGATACTTACATAAGACTCAATTGCATGAGTCAGTACGTCCATACCTGTATCTGCTGTGATAGAGGGCGGAACGCTCTTTACCAGTTCTGCATCCAGGATTGCCTCATCAGCTGTAAGGCTGTCTGAGATCAGCGGATACTTCACATGATTATCTGTATCATTTACAACTGCAAAAGAGGTAACCTCAGATCCGGTACCACTGGTAGTAGGAATTGCAATAAGACCTACTTTGCCGTAATTGTTGATCTTCAGGGCAAACTCACGGATTGCCTTGGATGAGTCAATTGCAGAGCCACCTCCGACAGCTACTACAACCTCCGGCTGATACTCCAGGAACTTCTTTACACCTTCTGCGATTTTTCCTACCGGTGCATCCGGCACAACATCACTGAATACTTCAAACTCCTTGCCACCGCGTCTCAATGGGTCTGTGATCAGCTTGATCATTTTCCCTTTTGCGATGAATGGATCTGTGATCACCAGAACTTTTTTGTATGGCAGTTCTGCCAGTCTATCCAGGGCATTGTCACCAAAATGGATGACTGTTTTCATTTCAAAAGTTTTCATAATTCAATGCTCCTTTATTGCAGCTTTCTTTTGTAAGCAGAAAGCTTCTATCGGACAGATTCCGGATATCTGCACTCCACGCCCTCTTCTTTAAAAAGCTTCAGCCATTTTTCAGAAGGCTTCGCATCTGTCACGACGATATCAACATCCCGCAATCTTCCGGCAACGGAAAATGCGGTCTGGTCAAATTTCGTATTGTCCACAACCAGGATTTTCTTACGTCCTGAATCCAGCATTGCTCTCTTTGCTGTTCCAAAAGCTTCCTGTGATTCCATTACTCCCCAGTTCTCATCAAGAGCCTTACAGGAAAAAATAACGGTATCTACAAAATAAGAGCGAATGACTTCTTCTGTCCGGGATCCAAGGAAAGCCAGATAGCCTTCCTTCATCATCCCACCTGTGGAAATAATATTCCATCCTGACACATCTGCCAGTTCCAGAAGGATCTCCATGGAATTGGTGATCACAGTCAGACGCTCCTTCTCTTTTAATGCCTTTGCCACAAACACTGCAGTAGTGCTGGCGTCCAGAAGCAGATGTTCCCCGTCATGCACAAGAGAGGCTACAATTTCCGCCATCTTCTGTTTCCCAACTACATTCTGATTCTTGCGCACATTAAAAGGGAGATCAATGCTCACATCTTCATTGATCACAGCTCCGCCATAACTTTTAATGGCAAGCCCTTCCTTCTCCAGCTTGTCCAGATCCCGTCGGATGGTTTCCTCAGAGACACCGTATAACTGGCTCAGTTCACTTACTACTACGCGCTTCTCATTCTGTAATTTCTCAAGGATCAGATTCCGTCTCTCTAACGCAAGCATGTTCAGGTCCCCTCCGCGTTCATTTTATTGGTCAGACCAGAATTACAGAAGGCTGTCGATCATTCTCTTATCCGGATGTGCAATAACAGAGGAATCCAGATACATGCCTTTTTCAGCAACAAGCTCTTTCGCTCTGTCGATTGATGCGGATACAGCAGAAACCTCACCAGTGATCATCATGTAAGATTTTCCGCACATGCCTTTTGCAATACGAAGCTCAATAAGATCTACAATTGCAGTCTTTGCAGCCTGATCTGCAGCCTCAATAATGGAAGCTGCATCATATGTTTCAAGAATTCCCAGCGCACTGATCTCCTCAACCTGAGTAGTTCCATAAATAGCCGGGAAAAGAGACTCGTGCGGATTACCCAGTACAAAACTGTCAATGCACTTGTCCTCATATGTTGTTACAGCTGTATCTACGGCAGCTTTTACCGCACTGAGATCACCGGTAATAATTGCAATATATTTACCCGGACACACGGTCTGCGCCTCAACGATTTCTACATCAGATGTCTTAACCATTGCATCTGCTGCAGTAACGCCGGTAGCTGTAGTTTTGAATTCAATCATTCCGATTGCTTTACTCATTTTCTGCACGTCCTTTCTAATTCTTTGCAACTACGATCCAGCGGTCTGTCACCTCGGTAACTTTACCGGAGATGGTTGCATGGATACCAACACTTAAGCCCTGGGCAGGAGAAGCGATCATCTGACCTCTTGTCACCTGATCTCCAACTTTTACAATTGCCTGAGCAGGTGCTCCAATATGCTGGCTAAGAAGAATTTTAACCTTTGGAATATCAACCAGTGTCTCGTCCATCGGTGCGTCTTTGTCATATTTTGTAAGACCAAGACGTGCCATCAGGCGTTCTTCCGGAACCTTGCGGTATTCTCGGGATTCCTTAACTGGTACTGGCTGTACTCCCTGAGGAGGACGAATACCTGCCTTACGAAGTCCGCCCTTCATGTCTGCAAGAAGTGTTCTTGGAGCAAGGCTCTGAGGACATGCATACATCTCACAAACTCCACAGGAGCTGCAGAAGCTTGCATTGATGTATGGATTAACATCTCTGAAATCCTGATTGGAAGCTGCACGCATGAAGCGGGCTGGATCAATCGGATGTCCCAGATTGTTACGTGGGCAAAGATCTGTACAAGTATTACACTGGCAGCAAATAGATGCTGCACGTTTTAAATCTATAGCAGAAGTCCGCATCTTCTTCTGTACGATTAAATGGTCTTTTGGCAGAACCAGAATCGCATTTGTTGTCTTCGTCACAGGGTCAGAACCTTTTCCGATTCTTCCCATCATCGGTCCACCAATAAAGTAAACCGGATCTTTTACAGTAGTTCCGCCTGCCTGGGCAACAACATCATCCATAGTACATCCAAGAGGTACTTTTACAGTTACCGGATGATTTACCTCAGCTACAACAGACACATATTTGGCTGTTACAGGCTCTTTTTTCTCTACTGCCTGGTATATATTATACAATGTCTCTACGTTAAATACAGCAACTCCCTGCTCAATAGGAAGTCCGCCAGGTCTTACAACTCTACCAGTTGCTTCGTAGATCAGTACAACCTCATCTCCCATCGGATACACTTCATCCAGAAGGTGAATGCGCATTCCAGGGAACTCTTCAATATGCTGTTTCAGAGCATTTACTGTCTGAACGTAAGATTTTTTGATTCCAATAATGGCTTCAGAAGCTCCAACCGTTTCCTGAACCATATGGAAGGTTTTCATAATTTCGTAAGCGTGCTTCTCTAATAACTGTCTGTGTAATTTCAGTAAAGGTTCGCACTCTGCACAGTTCATAAGAATGGTATTTGCTTTGTCTGTCAGCTTCATGTATGTAGGGAATCCTGCACCACCGGCACCAACTACACCATTCTCCTGTATAATATTCTGTAATTCTTTGATATCCATGGCGTTACTCCAATCCTGCACCGTCATCAACGATACCTACAATGGCGGCATCTACCGGTGCTGTTTCTACGCCGCAGCCAATTCTTGCCGCGCTTCCTTGTGCCACCAATACATATTCTCCGATTCCTGCACCGATAATATCGATCGCAACAATCTGACTGAGGTCACCTTTCATGTGATGAACCGGTTCCACGATCATAAACTTATTGCCGATCAGCTTTTCGTTTTTTCTTGTGGAAACAACGCTTCCTACTACCTTGCCAACTATCATGTGAACCTCCAAATTTTATATCAGTTCAGCCATGCATCTGTCATTTTCAGAACCAGCATGGCTGAACACTTTATTTTAGTAATGAGGAAATGATTTCCAAAACATTACTTTATAATTGTAACTGTATTGCCTGTGGCAATTTTTGCTGCATTTGCTTCATCTGTATCAATGTGCATCTCCAGTGTAAAGCTGTCGTCTACACGGATCTTCACCTGATTGAAAATGGTTCCTCTCTCATTGTCTGCTTTAACAGATACGATATCTCCATCCTTCACACCGGCTGCCTGGGCATCCTTCGGGGACATGTGAATGTGACGCATTGCTACGATACATCCCTCTTTCAGATAAATCGCACCTTTCGGTCCGACAATTGCAATAGGAGCACTTCCCTTAACATCTCCAGACTCACGCACCGGTACTTTCATACCAAGCTTGATTGCGTCTGTAGCTGATACTTCAACCTGTGAAGCCTTGCGGACCGGTCCGAGAATACGTACATTCTCAATTGCACGGAGCTTCAGTCCAACGATAGTTACTGTCTCATTGGAGGCAAACTGTCCGCCCATCAGCTCTTTCTTCTTGGTGAGCTGATATCCTGGTCCAAATAAAGCTTCAACATGTTCCTGCGTCAGGTGGATATGTCTTGCGGAAACTCCGATGGGCACCATGAAGCCATTGCCTTTTTCTTCTTTTTTATTGAGAGCATCCAGTACCATTCTGGTAATCAGCTCAACATTATTGGTTTCCAAAAGTACACCTGCTTTCTTCCTGAAATTCGGTAATGTCTGCCGTAGCAGACATTATAAAAGTAAGGAGCATCCATGAATTCGCTCATGCAAGCACGGCTCATTCATGGCTGCTGTCTGGAACTTTTATATTATTTCAGAACTGGAAGGATTTTCTCAACATCTGCATGAGGTCTCGGAATTACGTGTGTAGCTACAAGCTCTCCAAGTCTGGATGCTGCTGCGCTTCCGCTCTCTACTGCAGATTTAACTGCTCCAACATCTCCACGAACCATAACAGTTACAAGACCGGATCCGATCTTCTCTGTTCCAACTAATGCAACGTTAGCTGCTTTGCACATCTGGTCAGCTGCCTCGATAGCTGCTGTAAGTCCTCTGGTTTCTACCATTCCTAATGCTTCCTGTGTCATGATTTTTTCCTCCTTATGAATTGCTGGTTTCTCAGCTTCTATATGTTTGGTTTCTGTAATCTCTTTGTCAGCTGCAGTGGTCTTCGGCTCTTCTGCCTTTACTTCTGCTGCTTTTGCTCTGGTTGTTCTGGCCGTTCTTCTCGGAGCGGCTGCCTTTTTAGGGGCTGTTTTTTTCGCTGTCTCTTTCTTTTCTTCGTCAGCCATTATTCATCCCCCTTTTTCTTTCTCCATCGACTTGCGCTAAGCTCCACCATTTTGACGATTTCCTCATGGGGATTGGCAATTACTGCATAGCTTGCCGGTTTCTTGATGGCATTTGTTGCTGCCGCTTCCACGGCTTCTGTAACAGCTGCCACATCGCCTTGTACAATAATGGTCACCAGTCGTCCGCCCAGCTTACGCTCCCATGACGCCAGCTCAACGTCTGCCGTTTTACACATGATGTCCAGGGCATCCATGGCCGCTACAACACCTGTGATTTCAATAAAACCATATGATTTACTCATGAGCGAACTCCTTATAGTTCATTAGATGCTTGGAAGGATTTTCTCCACATCTGTATGAGGTCTTGGGATTACGTGTGTAGCTACAAGCTCTCCAAGTCTGGATGCTGCTGCGCTTCCACTCTCAACTGCTGCCTTAACAGCTCCGACATCACCGCGAACCATAACAGTTACAAGACCGGATCCGATTTTCTCTGTACCAACCAGTGTAACCTCTGCTGCTTTTGTCATTGCATCTGCTGCCTCGATTGCAGCTGTAAGTCCTCTGGTTTCTACCATTCCTAAAGCTTCCTGTGCCATGATGAATTCCTCCTGATATATCTCGACTTTTCAAGTACGCTCCAGCGTACTTGCTGTGAGGTACCTGCCATGCTCCGCATGACTTTGTTCGTTTTTATTATAGACTTAAATTCACTGGTTAGCAATCATTAATCCTTATCCAGTGCGCTGATTTTCAGCATTTTTTGTGTACCGGGTTCCGGATTTGGTATTACGTAGTGCTGTACCACACCGGTCATACTCTCTGCTACTCTGATTCCAGCTTCCACAGCCTCTGTTACATCAGAAACGCTTCCGCGGAACTTGATGCAGACAAGGAGCGGTACCGGCAGACTGTCCGCATTTGCAGGTTTATTTTTATCAAAAACCTCCAGATGGACATTTGCTGCCTTGCAGCCGGCGTCGGCCGCCACAAATGCTGTTGCCAGTCCGAACACCTCCAAGATTCCTACAGCTTCTGCCATCTTGATTCTCCTTTATCCGGCAATTATTTATTTACAACTGCGATCTTAAGACCGGTCATTGCAAGGTTCTTCTTTAATGCTTCATTGATCTCCTCAAGCGGATACTTGTCTGTGATCAGCTCAGACATTGGAAGTCCGATTGCGTTTGCTCTCTTAAGGAAGTCAAATGTTGTAACGTAATCTCTTAAGGTGTATACCCAGGAGCCTACGATTGTGATCTCTTTGGAGCAGATGTCAAAGTGCGGGTTGATTGTAGCATCTCCACCATTGATGAAGAAACCAAGCTCGCAAAGGCCACCGCCGTTACGGATGAATTTGTAGATGTTTGCATGAGCAACAGGTGATCCTGTACACTGGAATGCAAAGTCTGCAAGATGTCCGCCAAACTGATCTTTAACAGCTTCAGAAAGTGCTTCGATTCCTTTGTGCTCCATGAAGTTTACGCTCATGGTAGCGCCCATTCTCTTGGCGAAATCAAGACGCTGCTGATTTCCATCTACAGCACAGATGTTCTCGATACCCATGGTACGAAGAACTGCAATACAGATGAGACCGATTGGTCCGCATCCCTGTACAACAACTCTGCTGTTAAAACGAAGGATACCAGTTGTTTTTGCTCTCTCAACTGCATGTACAAGAACTGCACATGGCTCGATCAGGATACGGGAATCCAGATCAAGATCACTTACGTTGAAGAATGTGCTTCCGAACTCTCCGCCTCTGATAAAGATGTAATCAGAGAACCATCCGTTAAGATGAATGTCATCATCTGGAAGAAGTCCGTATACGTCAGCTCCGCCAACGTTTTTCTTGTTCAGGTCGAACATAGTGATCTCCGGATCATCCTTGAAGATCATACAGGTAACAACTTTGTCACCGATCTTAACCGGTTTTCCAGCTGTATCAGTCTTAACATTTTTACCCATGGCAACGATCTCACCAGTTCCCTCATGTCCAAGTGCAACCGGGATCAGGTTGAATGGGTCTCTCTTGAATTCGTGAGCATCAGTACCGCAAACGCCGCAGCCTTCTACTTTAACAAGGATATCGTCATCACCAAGTGCCGGAATCGGGTACTCTTTAATATCAAAATGCTCTTTTTCAGTAAGTACTGCAACGTGTGCAGTTTTCGGGATTGCGCCTGCCGGTGCTGCAGCTGGTGCAACTGGTGCTGCTGATGCAGAAGCTGCCGGTGCTGTTCCAGCCATTCCAGCAAGAACCTGTTTTACGATTTCTTCGATATTTACGTTATTCATGTCCATTTTTATGTTTCCTCCTGTCAGCGAATGCAAAGGCTGTCTGCCATTACGCAGCGTCTTCTCTTGGTGAATGTACTTGCACTTGTAAGTCCTTCACCAGTACGGCTTGCGATTGTGAATGTACAGTAACCTTCTCCGCCGAATCCAAGTGCTGCATAGGAAGGTGCATTCTTAACAAGGATTGCGGTGTCGATTGCTTTCGCATATTTGGTGATATTGTCAATGTTCTTGGAATGAATGTGTGCAGAGTGGCGGTTGCCATGCTCAAGCCATACAGCCTGCTCTACTGCATCATCAAAATCTTTTGCCCTTACAACGCCAAGGATCGGCATCATAAGCTCTGTAGCGATAAGTGGATGTTCCTTCGGTCCTTCAAATACGATGCAGCGGATATTTGCAGGAGCATTTACTCCGATCATGGAAAGTAATGTTCTTGCGTCACGTCCAACGCATTTACGGTTCAGCTTGCCGCCTGCAAGAACAACTGCTGTAAGTTTATCCTGCTCTTCTTTGGAAGCAAGGTAACAGTCATTCTCACTTACCAGATAATGCATAAGCTCATCTGTAATAGAAGCAACTGCTACGATTTCCTTCTCTGCGATACACGGAAGGTTGTTATCGAATGTACATCCGTTTACGATATCCTGAGCAGCTTTTCTTACATCTGCTGTCTCATCTACAACTGCCGGAGGATTTCCTGCGCCAGCGCCGATTCCACGTTTTCCAGAGGAAAGGACTGCTGTTACAACGCCAGGACCGCCTGTTGCTGCGATAAGCGGGATATCTTTATGTTTCATCATGATGTTGCTTGTCTCTAATGTAGGTTTCTCTACTGTAACTGCGATATTGTCCGGACCGCCTGATTCCAGGGATGCTTCGTTCAGAAGGTTAATCGCATAAATAGATGTTTTGATTGCTGCCGGATGTGGGTTAAATACAACTGTATTTCCGCCTGCCAGCATACCGATCGTATTACACAGAATGGTCTCACTTGGATTCGTACACGGAGTGATCGCTCCGATTACGCCAAACGGTCCCATCTCGATCAGAGTAAGTCCTCTGTCGCCTGACCAAGCTGTAGTGCTGAGATCTTCTGTGCCTGGGGTCTTGTCTGCTACCAGATGGTGTTTCAGGATCTTATCTCCTACATTTCCCATTCCGGTCTCATCAACGCCCATACGAGCAAGGATTTCTGCATTTTCTTTTGTTTTTCTTCGAATGCAGGTAATAATTTTTTCTCTCTGGTCCAAGGACATTTTCCGAACGATCTTCTGAGAAGCTTTCGCTGCCTCAATGGCTTCGTTCATATCTTTGAAAATTCCATGTTTACCGGCCGGAGCGTCTGCAATCTGCATTTTCGCCATAACTTCCTGTACAATATCCTGTACCATGCTCTCGCTGATTGGCATGAGATTGTTCCTCCTTAACAATTGCCCGCAGCTGCCTGATTTTCTCACAGCTGCCGGCCTTTATATTTTCTGATTATTTCAGTCCTAACTGAGCCATAACCTGTTTGGTGATCTTAGCTACTAACTCTGCATCTGCATTAGCTGTATCTGCTGCCGGAGCATCGCAGTTGCCGCCAACGAAATCATACTGATATCCTGGGAACTGTTTATAGTCTTCGTTGTGACATGCACCACCGCAGTTATGGCAGTTCATGCCATCTTTGTTCTGGCAAAGGCTTGCCGGATGTTTTCCAGGCATACCGAATTTACGACGGATCTCATAAAGTTTCTTAATGTTCTCTTTATCAAATTCCTTCGGGCCTCCAAGAAGTTTGCTCTGATACAGAAGCTGTGCATAGAATTCTACGGACTCCATCTTCATGTATGCAGCGTTCAGGTCTGTGCTCCAGGTAAGAGCTCCGTGGTTCTCAAGAAGAACTGCATCGAAATATGGAAGATATTTCTCAAGGTTATCCGGAATCTCCATTGTAGAAGGTGTACCATACTCAGCGATCGGAACACATCCAAGAGCGATAACTGCCTCTGGCATGATTGGCTGTGTAAGCGGAATACCGGCAATAGCAAAAGATGTTGCATAAATTGGATGAGCATGTACAACAGATCCTACATCAGGTCTCTTCTCATATACTCTCATATGCATCTTGATCTCAGATGATGGTTTGAATCCCGGGTTAGCCTGAAGAACATTTCCTTTGGCATCTACTTTACAGATGAACTCTGGGGTCATAAAGCCTTTGGATACACCAGTAGGTGTGCAAAGGAACTCGTTGTCATTCAGTTTTACAGAGATGTTTCCATCATTTGCTGCAACCATGTTGCGGTTATAGATTCTTCTTCCGATGTCGCAAATCTGTTTTTTGATTTCGTATTCGTTTACCATGCTTTTTTCCTCCTTAAGCACATTCAGGTGCGGTGGATTATGTAAGTTATAGTACCGCACCGGGTAACTTATCATGGCTAGGCATAGCTAGCCTGTTACTTTTTAGGTTATGTTGTAAGTTTACACCATTCCACATTATAAGTCAAGGTTTTTCCGTTGTTTTATGTTGTTTTATGTGGATTTTTTTCTGGATTGCTATGTTGTTTTTCGTGGTTTTGCTGTTTTTTCCACATTTGACAGATATTTTCTAATTCACAGGATCAGAGGCATCTTTTTCCCATGGCATTACATCGCCATCTTCCCTGAGATATTCCAAAATCTCCGGAATGCCCTCCTGCTGCCTGGAGTCTACATAAAAGATTTTTTTACAGCCGGCAAGCTCCAGCCAGGACGTGGCAAGTTTTACATTTGCATCCGGATTGTGGATTTTGGTAACAATTCCAATTACTTCACGGTTGGCCATACAGGTAATGCAAGGTGGAAAAAGACAATAAGGTTCCGTGGCAGATACCAGCAGACCTACCACATCTGATTCATATGTATACAACGCCAGGGCGTGTCCCAGACCTTTCGTCTGGGCATACTCTCCTGGCGTATCTACGATCACATCAAAATTATTTACATATTGTGTTTTATGATAATGTATTTTTTCACCACGCAGGGCCTGGGTCAAAGTAGTTTTTCCAGCCTCGCTGCGACCGATCAGAACAAGTTTCTTCATATTCTGTCAGGTCCTTGTAATGGGGCATAAAGTAAAGCCCAGTTTATTTCCCACATAATCCAGAATTGCGCTGGTAGAAGCTTCTACTTCCGACACAGTACCTGTGATGATCAGGCTTCCGCTGAAACGATCAACAAACCCCAGTTCAATGCCAGATGATTTCATCGCAATATCTGCCATAATGATAGCAGTTTCTGCCGGACTTACAGTCATGATCCCAATGGCCGCTCTTGAGTAGTCCAGCGACGGATCAAGGCCCAGCTTGGTGTAAAGAATCTTATCCGGATTGGCAATGATATGTGCCAAGGAAATCTGCTTGCCTGGTACAAGCTCCTGTACGATTCTCTGTTTCATTTCCGGAGACATATTATCTGTGTATCCCATTTTCTCCTCCTGAATAAAGAGTTTTTATAATCTGATTTGATTATACCTTTCTGATTTCCAAGTGTCAACAAAAAGCAACATTTCCTGGCATGTTATATGTGGTTTTTCTTGTAGTGTAATGTTGTTTTTATTTGTTTTCTCTGTTTTTTCTTATTTATGATTGACATGTTTTTTGCCCTCTGGCATACTAAAGTTAACTGTAAATGGCTTTTCAAAACACTTTTATAGCGAAATTACCAACTGCATATATTCACGTAATCTTGACTAGGAGATGATTTTATGTATCTTTCTGATATACACACACATTCCATTGCCAGCGGACACGGCACAACCTGCACCATCAGTGACATGGCAAAGGCTGCTTCTCAAAAAGGGCTGAAGCTTCTTGGAATCACAGACCACGGACCAGCCACTCTGGCTGCAGGAACTTTTTCTTATTTCCGAAGCCTGATCTATTCGCCCAGGAAGCGTTTCGATGTGGAATTATTATATGGAATTGAACTGAACATTCTGGATACCGATGGAAAAACAGATCTGCCACAGGAGCTTCTTGATAAGCTGGACTACGCAATTGCCAGCATGCATTATCAGAATTTCCGTCCTAAGACCAGGGAAGAAAATACTGCTGCTTTTCTGAACGTAATGAAGAATCCGGTTGTAAAAATCCTGGGACACATTGATAATCCCCAGTATGACATAGATTACGACGCAGTTGTAAAGGCTGCCGGTGAAAACGGTGTTCTCCTTGAGATCAACGAAGCTTCCCTGGCGCCTTACGGATATCGGGGCGATACACATGCCAACTGTGCGCAGATTCTTTCCTGCTGCCGGAAGTATCTGGTTCCAATCGTGCTTTCCAGTGACAGTCATGGAACAGAGCATATTGGAGACTTCACTTATGCCGCTGATTTCGTTCATGATGCTATGTTTCCAGAGGGTCTGATCCTCAACAACCAGATTCCGAAATTAAAGATGCTGTTAAGCATACGATAAAAAGGATCCAGCTTGCAGAATTCCAATGGAATTTCGCATTACGCAAAAACTCTCCGAGAAATATAAATACGTAAGCTTAACTTCGTATATATTCCGGAGAGTTTTTTATACTTATTTCTTTGATTACTCATTTTCATTTTTATGATCTGCTTCTCTTACTTTCTGCATCATCGCAGCAAGTTCCTGATATTTTCCTGTCACATAACCGTAGTTTTTCTTCTTATGAGGGAGCTGACAATTCGTACAATCTTTAAATCCCTTCTCATTATATTTGAAATTTCCGCCGCATTTGTCTCCAAGGGCATAAAGCGGGCAATAGCAGAACAGACAGTTAAAGTCCTCCGGATCAGCTCCTCTATGACAGGGAAAATACTCACATTTTTTATGACTGAAATAAGCGTATTCTTTGTCTTCCCAATATTTTTTCTCCATATTTCTCTCCTTATCTCATACAACTCAAAGCAAAATATTCTTTATATTCTATTTCGTAATGCCCAAAAATCAAATGCTAAAAAAGAATCCCGCTTACAGGAATAGAATACGGCCAGAGAGTGTTTGAAAAAGTTTTTCTGCAAGATGTACGTCACAATTTGCGGGAAATTGCGGGAATGATTCTTCAAGCATGCTCTGGAAAAGTGTAAAAAAAATACCGCATATGCGGCTTCTGGATCATCATTATTTAAGAGGGAGCGATGCTACTCCGGGGTAGAATATGATCCGTTCATATATACGCGGAGGGAACGGTTTCATCCGAAGTAGTATCGCCTGCCATTTAATCTGTATAATTCTTCTGAACAGGCGATCATTCCATAAAAAATGTCCACTCACAAAAGCGGACAACATCTCAGGGCTGCGGATTCCCCAAAACTGGTTGTTACACTTTCATCGGAAGTTTAACCTCGCCATACCAAGCAGGTTTCCTGGCTCCAGAATCATCACTTCCTCTCTCCTTCTCATGCGTAAGCACAATGGACTATGAGATTCGCTCCTCTGTTACAGTGACCGGATCGCTCAGGTTTCTCACCTGATTCCCTCTTTCTGCCAGCTTATAGCTGTCAGCACTTAATATGTTCACTATGGAATTATACTAACATCATAGTACCACCGGTCACTGTCTTTGTCAACCCTTTGGAAGGATTTTTGTTATTTTTTTATCAACCTGGTGTTGCTAGTCACGGCGTGACCAGCAGCGTCATTTTTTCCTGAATCTTCTCCACCAGGATTTTCGCTGTTCTTTCATGAGATCTGTGCCCTGGGTGCTGCCTTGATCCAAATTCTCCTTCCTGTGTATCCGGAAGCTTCACAAATTCCACGCGCTCATCCCCTGTTTTTCTTTTATAATTCCCCACCGCTTTCTCAAGCGTAGGCAAAATCTCATCTCCAAGCATTCCATAACACCACAGAATATAGCTTTCTGGATTACATACGCGCAGTTTTCTCAAAAAGTCTTCCACAGCCTTTCCAACTCTGTCCATATTCTTCGTGCCGCTGCTGTCGTTTGTCCCCAGATTCACTACGATCACATCAGGCTGAAACTTCTGGAAATCCCATTTTTCCATAGCACCCAGTTGTTTGTTTCTTTCTCCATTTAAAAGACCGCACACCTGCTCATAATATAGCGGGATTGCCTGCTGCTCATTGCCTTCCCAGGAACAGAAAACGCCCCAGCCGCTCTGACTGATGCAATTGTACACCGCGCCCAGTTCTTTTGCTGCCATATATGCATAATTATCCACGGCATTGAAGCAAAAGGAATTCCATGTCATTTCTTCTCCTGCACCGCTGCCGCCCTCACCAGAGGTAATGCTGTCCCCTATTACCTCCAATCTGAGCTTTGGTGTTTCAAGAGGTAAAAACTCACCGTCAGTTTCAACCTCCAGAAGCTGAAGCAATGTTTTTTCATCTGTGGGAAACGCAGGAGTATCACGAAGAAGCTTTACATTTCTTACCTTATCCCTTTCCATATTACGGAAAAGACAGATTTCCTGTTCTCCCTTATTTACCATAAGCCGTTGGGACAATACGCCGTCTACGATCACATCCACCCATGGCTCAAAAACATCATAATCGGAGCGGATTTTCACCCATATTTCTGTTGCTTTTACATTCAGTTCAATTCCGGAAGCGGTCCAAAATAGTGTTACCGGTTCCAGACTGCCATTCGTTCTTCCTAATATTCTTAAATATGGAATTTCCTTCATCTGATAATGGCTAAGCATTTTTCTCCACCTCTCATCTGGCTATACGAAATATTTATGTTACGATTTTCAGACAATACTTTTATTCTTACTATACTTCTTTTTTCTTTGCTTTTCCACATTATTTTCAGTAAAAAGCCCCTTCCGGATTTTCATTTCCGGAAAGGGCTCACAAATTCATTTATTCAGATTACACAAGACGTCTTACAGAAGTAATCGTTCTGTATGCAGCATTATCGCTGACCTTGATACCATCTCTGGCATTGGATGCATGTACGATCTGTCCATTTCCCATATAGATTGCAACATGTCCGCCATAGCAGATCAAGTCGCCTGGCTGTGCATCTGCATAGGACACTTCGTATCCTGCATTCTGCTGCTCATAAGATGTTCTTGGAAGACTTACGCCAAAGTTTGCATATACACTCTGCACGAAGCCGGAGCAGTCAGCACCACTGGTAAGGCTTGTTCCTCCCCATACATATGGGTTTCCAACAAACTGTGTTGCATAGGATACAACAGAAGAGCCGGAACCTGAAGAACTGCTGGCTGATGAACTGTCAGAAGAACTATCTGAGGAACTGTCGGAGCTGTTTGCATCGGAATTGTAATCAACTGTATTGTCAGTATCAATTACATTACCATACTCATCATATTCATAATCAGAAGATCCATCAGAAGAACCACTTACAACATTTCCATCTTCATCATACTGAACCTCTTCTGAGGAATTATCTCCGTTCTGAGCTGCTTCCTGTGCTGCTGCAGCCGCTGCGGCCTCTGCCTCTGCCTGACGTCTTGCCTCTTCTTCTGCTGCAATACGTTCTGCCTCAAGCTGCTCAATTTCTGCCTGCTGCTGTTCCAGAAGGTTCGCATACTCAGTAGCCTGCTGCTGTGCGTATGCGATCTCATTCTCGCAATCAGCACTGTTCGCACGGGTTACATCCAACTGATACTGAAGGTTAGACTGCTGAGCCTCATATTCTTCCTTCATGGTCTCAAAATCAGCTTTCTCCTGCTCATACTGATCTTCTAACTTCTGAACCTCCTCAATCGTTCTAGCATATTTCTGAAGGCTCTCTCTGTCCTGCTCATACATCTGCTGTGTATACTCAGCTCTGGTAAGAAGGTCTGCAAGGTTATCTGCATTTAACATCATCTGGAACCATGCATTGTTTCCACCTTTTTCATAAAGATACTGAATACGTTTCTTCATGGCGCCGTACTGTTTATCCTTGGCATTCTGAGCCTTGGTCAGGTCACCCTGTGTTTTCTCAATTTCTGCTTCCTTGGAAGCGATATCACTCTCAAGAGTCTGAATGGAAACCATTACATTTACAAGATCAGAATTCAAAGATTCGATCTGGCTCTCAAGCTGCTGCTTCTGATCCCACAGGGCACTCATGCGTGCGTATGTAGCATCCAGCTGCTGGCTTGTCCAGGCCTGCTCTTCTCTTAAATCGCTCTCACGGTCAGCCATTACGCTTACAACCTGTGAGCCGCACATTAAAATTGCCAGTGTCAGACATACAATTCTTTTCTTCATGTTTCATCACCCTCGTTAATCTTTTTGATAATCTAAAAAGCTCAATTTGTAATATGTTTGCAACATTTCATTCAATCTTGCTACATATTAGCACACTCTCGCAAAGATTTCAACCCTAAATCGCAATAAATTTTAAAACTTTGTAACATTTCGTAATACATTTGTCTAAATAAGAGAACACAGAGCGTGTTTGTGCAACAGAGGGGGAATTCAAAGATTTCCGCTGTTACATAAAAAGAGAACCAGTATTTTCACTGATTCTCTCTTGTATATTACTTAACCATTATTTTCCAAACAGATCGTACAAAATCTGGTCTGCTGTCATATTATAATAACCATCCGGATCGGAAAGTGTATCTCCATTCCATCTCAGATAGTTTCCATTTCGGATATAGTTTCCAACGGATGGATGATAGTTGAAGATGCTGTATCCGGAATACAAGGACATATACTTCTTCGCAAGGGCTGCAGCCTCACTGGAATAGCTTCCCGTAGGTGTGGTAGTTCCGGAAATCTGGACACCTGCCTGCGGAGTGGAATGAATGATAACAACACTCTTATCACTGCACTGTCCAAGAACGATCCATGTATGACCATCATTGTATCCGATATCGCCAGGCTTCAGCTCCCATCCATTCTGTGACAGATAAGACTGATTTACGATTGATCCCCAGCCTTTCCCCTTGTAATAGCTTCCAATTTCACCTGAAACCACTGTGTATCCATATCCTACACCGGACTGTGTCTGCATTACCTGATAAGCAGACCAGCCTACAAAGCCTGAACAGTCAAATCCTTTCGCACGATTGGAAGTAGAAAGATCACGGTAATTATTGTAATCATAACTGGATGGATTCGCTGACCATTTATTATACCAGCTGGTCATGGTATCGCTGAGACCCTTTCTTGTGGAATCATTCCATCCGCCGCCCCATACGTAAAGTGCTTTTCCAACAGGTAAAAGTGCTCCTGCAAGATAATTCTTGATGGTCTTATTTCCTGTATTTCCATTCGGAGAAGGATCATCCTTCTTCTCTCCCTGACATACACCAGTACTGGAAAATGTATATGTAACACCATCAATAGTCTGTGTGCCTGTGTACATCGCGCCTGTAGTAGGATCAAAATAGTACTTTGTACCCTTGTCTGTATTCTCCACCCAGCCCGTCGCCATAGCTCCGGAGCCGCTGTAGAAATAATAGGTAACATTATTAATTGTCTTAAATCCAACTGCCATGATTCCATTGGTAGCAGTTTTCGATGTAGTGTCAAAATACCGCTTCACTCCTGATGAGCTAGTCAGCCAGCCTGTGGCCATAATTCCCGTTTTGGAAAAATAGCGGATATTTCCTTTGCTGTCCTTTACAAAACCGGTAGCTGCAACGCCTGATTTCGCGTAAAGGTAATAGGTCTTTCCGCCAAGCTTCAGCCACTTTTTCTTCATGTATCCGGTTGACGGTGCAAAGTAACGGCGCTGTCCCTTGGAATTGGAAAGCCATCCAGTTACCATAACACCTGCTTTGCTTGTGAAATAACGCTTTCTGCCCTTTTTATCTTTCACCCAGCCTTTCACCTGAACACCGGTAGATTTATTAAAATAATATTTCTTACCGTTCAGGGTAAGCCATCCTTTGACTTTCTTGCCGTTTTTATAGTAGTATGTTTTTCCTTTTACTGTACGGAATCCATTCTTCGTGGCAGCCTGTACATCTCTTGATGTACTATGGCATGTAAAACCGGCTGCCATAAGCATTACCAGCAGCAGGATACTCCAAAGTCTGAATTTTTTACATTTGTTTTGCATACTTACCTTCCTTTTTAATTAATCTGTTGCTGTCCACAGGTAATACTGCTGTCCAGCAAACACAACCCCTGTTATTATCATCTTCAAGTTTTTACAAAGTTGTTACAGCTTTATGTAGCTCATTATATTACAGTTTCCATCTATCGTCAACCCGAAAGTAAAACTCTGTAAAGTTTTCACAATATTTTCGTATTATTTTCTCTTTAAAAGCAATGTTTTCAAAGGTATTTTCCATAAAAAAAGAACAGCCCCACACAATGTGAAAGAACTGTCCTTTTATAAATTCTGTAATATTTCTGTTATAAAGTAATTATAACAGATGTTTTCTTAATTCTTCTCCGCTCAGAGCGCTTAAGTAAGCAGGTGCTACATCAAATACCGTCTTGCAGCCATTCTGTCCTTCCTGGTTCATGCGGTATGCAGCTCTTGCATATGCAATGATTACAGAAGAAGTAAATTCCGGATTGGAATCCAGTTTCAGGCTATATTCGATCACGTGGCCGTTCTCATCATTCCAACCGGTCTTGCCTGTGCGGATTACAAATCCACCGTGCGGAATTCCGCTGTGGTCACGTTTCAGTTCCTCTTCGGAAATAAAATGTACTGTGGTATCGTATTCATCAAAGTAATTCGGCATAGTCTTGATCTCATTCTCAATTCTTGCAAGATCAGCGCCTTCCTCTGCTACTACGAAGCACTCTCTGGTATGTTTCTCTCTTGTAGTAAGCTCCGGATTCTTTCCGCTTCTTACTGCTTCCAGAGCAGACTCAACTGGGATGGTGTACTGTTTGCCGTCTTTTACTCCTTTGATACGGCGGATTGCATCAGAATGTCCCTGGCTTACGCCTTTTCCCCAGAATGTGTAATCCTTGCCGTTTGTCAGGATTGCATTTGCATACATGCGGTTCAGAGAAAACATTCCCGGATCCCAGCCTACAGAAATAATTCCAACATGACCGCTCTCAGAAGCTGCTTTGTCCACATTTGCAAAATGTTCCGGGATTCTCTTATGGGTATCAAAGCTGTCTACCACATTGAACCACTGGGCATACTTAGGTGTCTGCTCTGGCAGGTCAGTAGCACTTCCGCCGCAAAGAATCATAACATCAATCTGGTCTTTCATCTTCTCAGCATCATCTACAGAATATACCTTCGCTGTCTCTGTCAGAATTTTAACAGTCTCAGGAGCACGACGGGTAAAAACTCCCACCAGTTCCATATCAGGATTGTGTTTGATCGCACATTCTACGCCACGTCCCAGGTTACCGTATCCCAGGATACCAATACGAATACTCATTATCTGATTCCTCCTATACTACCGCACGCCAGATGCACAATCCCCACAAATGGTCATGCAGCCCCCAAAAGCTGTATTATCCCATACGAACGTCAGATGCTTCACGTCTGCGGTATCTATATCTATTTCACGCTTTAACAGTTTAATACGTGCGAGTTTTCTTGTCAATTGATTTTTAACAAAATCTGTCATTCAAAGGTTACTGTTCTCTGGTAACATCAAAACACCTCAAAAAAGAATACTGTACAATGGCATCCTTCTCCACGGTACAGTATCATAAACTTCTACTTTATCAACAACACAGCACTCCGCTTCCCGGACAGCACATTCCGCAAAGCGCATTCGCCAGACAAAGCTTCAGGCACATATCATCCCCTGCCACCGGCATTCCTCCAAACGGTCCCTGCTGTGTCTCATACCAGCTTCCGCCACCTTCCATCCGGTTCAGGAGCATACGGTACTGCTGATTATTCGGCTCCTGGCGCACAGCTTCACGAATATGCTCCAACGCTTTTACATTATTCCCCATTCCCATGTTCGCCATGGAGGAAATATAATACCACTCTCCATTCTTCTGGGAAAGGGAATTCAACACATTCATAGCCTCCTGATAATGTCCGCTCTGAACAAAATTAGCTGCTGCACGTCTGCGCACACTTTCCTCATCTTCGTAAGTGCTCTGGCGCTGCTGTCCTCCAAAGCCGCCAAATCCTCCATATCCATAACTACCGTATCCGCCGGAAGATCCACCACTGCTTCCATACTCGCGTTCTCTCATGATCTGCTCATATGCCTGCTGTACTTCCTTAAACTTCTCTTCTGCCTGATCTTTGTTTGGATTGTTAATATTCGCATCCGGATGGTACTTCCGGCTTAACTTTCTGTATGCCTTCTTTATTTCTTCATCTGTTGCATTTCTGGAAACTCCCAGTACGCTATATGGATCCAACATGTTCTTTCTCCCGTTCTTCCTTGCGTTTCCTGCTCACTTCCTCGAAGCGGCACCACACACCGGAATATAAAATGTTCCGAAGAATATCCCCATATTTAATAATAGGAAGCTTCTCGAATTCTCTGCAGGTTTCTGCCATCATCATCATAAGGATCTGGCGTACTTCCCCTTCAAACCCTTCCATTGTATATTTTTCTGCGAAAGGATTGTAATCTTTATTTTTCACATCTTCTTCCACATCATCATATGCATCCAGAAGATAGATGAATTTGCCAAGATAAAAGCCAATTCTTCGAAGGCTTTTATCCCACTCATCCTGCCTGTAAGCAAGAATCTCCTCCATAATATGCCCAAAAATCCCGGACATTCTGTCTATATCTGTCTCTCCCTGTTTCTCCAAAGCGGAAAGCTCATCCAGAAGTTCGACGATCCGCTTCGCCTTATCTGGATAAAGTTTTAACAGACGGTTATTTTTCCCCTCGAGAAGCCTGGCGTAACCAAGCTTCACATATTTTCTGTCATCGTTCCAGTCATCCAGACATTTATAATAAGTTAAAAGTATATTCATGTCTGCACAGTATTCTGTCATCACATTCTTTCGAACTGGCTGTTTTCTCACAGGATGAAGAATGCATCTGGTAGTGCCCTTGTACGTCTTTGGCTCATAAAGGCCGGAAAGAAGCATGATCACAAAAGTCATATCATAGCTTAATGTAATCTGGCCGGATATCCCGTATTTCTCACGCAGTTCCCTGCAGAGTCCGCAGTAAAAGGTTCTGTACATGTCAAAATCCTTCATCTTGATCTCCGGCTTGTTCATTACAATATATCCAAACATATCAGCGCCTCTTTATAAATTTGGTATGACACTTGGGACATTCAATCTCCACTTTCTTAAATCCGCCTCTGGGAATACGGATTTTCTGACCGCAGCCAGGACAGCTGTAAATATGATAGTCCTTGCGCTGGCTCATCATTCGCTTCTCTTTCTGGAAACGGGCTCTTAGCTTATCCGTCATCTGAAGATACTTCTGATTCTCCTGATAACGTTTGGAAATATTTTTGGAAAAAATCCTGAAATAAGTATAAACAATGGCAGCCATTCCAAACAGATCCAGAAATGCGCCGATTCCACTTCTGGTCCCAGTAAATAAGGTGAGCACAATAGCAGCCAGTGCCACTCCCATGGTGAATCTCGCGAACTGATCCACTCCATTGCGTCCCTGCATAAATCTCATAAATTTTTCTTTCAATAAAATACCTTCTTTCTTGTGAACTTATCTTCCTGAAATAAGTTTCTGTCTCTCTTTTGTTATTATATTATTTCCCTATCCCTGATTCTGTATATGGTTCACAAAACAATCGGCAATCATTCAGCCCTTTTCCTATCTGTCGCTGCAGACCTGGAAAATATAAAATTTCAGATAATAAGATTCATCAGCAGACCATAAGATCGGATGATCTGGTGCCTGGGTGCGATATTCTACCTGACGAAGACGTTTATGCACATTTCTGGCAGCCTGACCGATGGTCTGGGTAAAAAGCTGGTAATCCATAAAATGTGAACAGGAACAGGTTGCAAGGAAGCCGCCGTCTTTCACCAGTTTCATAGCACGAAGATTGATCTCACGATAGCCTTTCACCGCATTCTTAACAGAGCTTCTTGACTTGGTAAATGCAGGTGGATCCAGAATCACCACGTCATATTTCTCGCCTTTCTCTTCCAGTTTCGGAAGAAGATCAAAGACGTCCTCACAGATAAATTTTACAGAATCAGAAAGTCCGTTTAAAGCTGCATTGGCTGTAGCCTGATCAACTGCAAGCTGTGAGGCATCCACACCTGTTACTTCTTTCGCTCCTGCATATCCTGCATTTAAAGCAAAAGAACCAGTATGGGTAAAGCAGTCCAGAACTCTGGCATTCCTGCAAAGCTTCTGGATTGCCAGACGATTGTATTTCTGATCCAGGAAAAATCCTGTCTTCTGACCGTCTTTTACATCTACCTGATATTTTACACCATTTTCCACAATTTCAACCAAAGTAGGGAACTCTTCGCCAATAAAGCCCTTATATGGCTCCATTCCCTCCTGCTTACGTACTTTCACGTCACTTCTCTCGTAAACGCCGCAGATCCGGATACCATCCTCTGCCAGAACTTTCTTCAGAAGTTCCACCAGCATCTCTTTATAACGGTCGATTCCAAGTGCAAGGGACTGTACCACCAGTACATCAGAAAACTTGTCCACAATAAAACCTGGCAGAAAATCTGCCTCTCCAAAGATCACGCGACAGCTTGAAGTATCCGTTACTTTCTTACGATACTCCCATGCATCCCGCACTCTTTTCTCAAAAAACTCCTCATCGATCACAGTATTCTCATCTCTTGAAAGAAGACGTACCACAATCCTGGAATTCGTATTGATAAATCCTCTTCCCAGAGGATATCCGTCAAAATCATGAACCAGTACAATATCTCCATTTACAAAGCTTCCCATAATAGAAGCTACTTCATTATCAAAAATCCACATTCCGCCGGATTTCAAAAGACGTCCTTCTCCCTTTTTCAGGGTTACTACTGCCAGACTCATAGCACTACTCCTTTGCTTTTGCGATTTAGGTAACATTGTAGCACACAATTTCTCAATTTGCCAGTGTTTCCAGGGGTTCTGAGAAAAAGTCATAAAAATTTCACTAATCTTAAAATTTTATAAACTGCCAGCCATTCATCTTCTTTTTTTAACAGACATCTCAGTCTCATTAACAACACAAAAAACTCCGGACTGCCTGAACTCGCTTCCTATCGTCAGATTCTAAATCTGACTTTCAATGGCGGTACACGGTTCAGACATTCCAGAGCTTTCACTTGTCTTATATTCTGACTTTTCCAGATGGTTATTTTCTTCTTATTTCGCATTCGCTGCAGTTACATATACATGAATCAGATTTGCCTTAATAAGGGCTGGACGAACTGCATTGTAAATAATCACAACCAGGATTGTAGATACAATTGCATTTACAAATGTAGCACCGGCGCTTAATTTTGCAAGGATGCTCGCTACTTCCTGGGGCTGACCAAGAATGTACTGTTTGTAGAAATAGCCAACGATGGGATCTGCGATCACATTAAAAGCAAGACCTGCAATGGAAGCGATCAGACTCCATTTGAATACGTATTTCTTGTCGTTCGTCTCATTGATCTTTGCAATCTTGTGGGCTACAAGACCTGTTATAAGACCGATGCAAAGCTTCAGGACAAAAGTCTTGGGTGCTCCTGTAATGTAAACCGGATCCATAAGGTCTGCAATAGTCATTCCAATAGAACCAGCAAGACCGCCGTACCAACCGCCAAGAAGCAGAGCTCCAAGCACGCAGAAGGTATTTCCGATGTGAAGAGAAGTAGCATCTCCACCCGGTACCGGAATCTTAATCTGCAAAAATGTAAAAGATACATAGCAAAGTGCTGCAAGAAGTGCAGTCTCTGCAAGTTTCATAATGGTAGAATTCTGTTTGTTCATAGGTTTCTCTCTCTTTCCCGGAAACCTGGTACATATTGAAAAACATTCTGCAAGATGTGCCTCACAAGTTGCAGGAATGATTTCTCAAACAAGCTCCAATGTTTCCTGTTTAATCACTGCTTTTTATACTGCAGTATCTAATTAGCACTTATCATAGCGAGATACTGGTATGTCTTCAATAGACAGTTTTGATTATTTTTAAGAGGACAGTTATTTTCTGCAAAAAAAGGTACAGTCCCCAATATCCCACTGGATATCAGTTTCTGTACCTTTTCCACCAGCAGACATGTCATCTCCTGGAGCATCAACACATACTATTCAACAGTATTCTTCCGAATTCAGGTCTGTTATTCTTCGTAGGACTCTTCATCAATAGTCTCGTCATAAGACTCATCGCCTACTTCATCTGTAGCACTTTCATCTGTTGTCACATTTTCAGAGCCGTCAGCTGAATCACTGGATTCTGAACTCTCACCATAAAGTTTCTCAAAGAACTTCATAGTATCTTTATACAGGGTATCTTTATCATCAGAAGATACTGCATCGCCAAGAACATCAATATCCTCAGAAGACTCACCATCATCGATCACATCAATGCCGAAAAGTTTCTTCATCTCTTTATCCAGCATATTCAGTTCTGGTGTAATGTATTTCTCAGTTCCATCCTCCTGATAGGAAACAGCACCATTTCCAAGGATACCAAGGTATTTCTGAAGAACTTTGATGGAAAGCTTGTTGGCTGTGTCAGAATCAAGTGTTACAGTAACTGCAGCATCATCTCCCATTACTTCGTAAAGAGCATCCTCATCACCGCTGTACTCTCCCTGACAGAAGGTCTTCGCTTTTTCAAATTTCGCTTTCGCATCATCGCCAAGGAAATCTGTATTCAGCTGGGATATATCTGTGATCTCTTCGGAAGAATCACTGCCATCACCAGTATCTGTTCCGCCAACTTCACTGATGTCACCATCAGCTGGCTCATCTGTACTTCCATCTGTGTTCTCGCCGGAATCATCAGAAGCCGGAAATTCTTCCCAGGATTCTTCACCGGATTCGTCTGCAGCTCCAGTCTCCTCAGCAAGTCCCGGATCCTCTGTAGAACTCTCGATAACATTGTCACCAAGAGCACTCTGGTCTACATTATCCACAATACTGTCCTCATCATCTGATGAATCACTGCTCTCCTCTGCCTTTCCTGTTACATTGTCATTTACACGCTCCAGAGTTTCCTGCATCTCAGAGTAATCATAGTCCTGCTGGGAAATCTGCTGAAGCAGGTTTACGATGGTATTAATCTCATCATCTGTAAGAGTTACATTGTTATTATTGGAGATATTTACAACAATATTGTAGATATCATCTGCATTCTGAACATTGTCTGCAATAACCTGCATTTTCGCCTGGTTGATAACAGTGGTAGCGTCATTCTGTCCTACTGAATCAGCAAGATTACCTGTAACTACCATCTCCTCAGTAGCAAGCTCCTTCTTGGTCTCGTCAAGCTTCTGTCCACTGGCAGTCTCATATGCCATCTGGATACCAGTCAGTGCTCCTGTACCGGATACCTCGAATGGGCATGCAGCAACAACCTCACAGTTGGTAACACCAGATGTGGAAAGGGAACTTGCAATCATATTGCAGGTAACCCAGTTCAAATTGGCGGTACGAACCTTGATACCACCGGATGTGGTAGGCTTCACATAAGCACAGCTCACTGTTCTTGTACCAATCTGCTCCAGCGGAACATAGGAACTTAAGTGATCCCTCTCATCCTGATTGGTAACGTAGATAATCTGTGCCTGGCTGGAATCTACTTTAAAATATTTCAGCATGGTGTTCTTCTGCTCATCTGAAAGATCTGCGCCAAGTGTAACAACCTTCATAGCATCTGCCATAGCCGGTACTGTGGAAACCATGCTTCCCATAACCATTGATGCGCTGCAGAGTAGCGTAGCTAATAATTTGCCTTTCTTCATAACTTTTCCTCCAACTTTCTGTCTGGGTTATAATCTGATCTTTAATGAAAGCCTCATACTCTGTAACGGCTTCCATGCACTGCACTTCTGTCTTTGCAGTTGTTTCATTTAGTACACTTATTATAACATACTTCTTATAGTTTTTGTAATTTTAATTGTTAATTCTCTCTTTGAACATGAAAATATGTTTTGGTAAAAAAATTATTATATCAGCAGCTTTTCCAGAGCCTGTTACCGTGCAGGCTGTAAACAGTAATCCAGAACCTCCTGCACGGTCTTAACTGGTGTAATCTCAAGCTTCTCTTTTACCTCATCGGCCACATCATCAAGATCATCCATATTCTCATATGGAATAAACACATGCTTTACGCCAGCTCTCTGGGCAGCCATCAGCTTCTCCGGCAGTCCGCCAATAGGCATAACACCGCCGCGAAGGGAAACTTCTCCTGTCATTGCAATTTCTGCAGGTACAGGCCTTCCTGTCACCAGAGAGGATAAAGCAGTTACCAGCGTGATGCCTGCTGATGGGCCATCCTTAGGAACTGCTCCTGCCGGCACATGGATGTGAAGATCATTTTCCTTGAATTTATCCGCGAATTCCGGATAGAGGGACTTCACAAGAGTAATGGCAATCTGGGCGGACTCTTTCATCACATCTCCAAGCTGTCCGGTAATGATCACCTTTCCATCGCCTTTTGTAAAAGAAGTTTCGATAAAAAGGATTTCTCCGCCGGCACTGGTCCAGGCAAGACCGGTTACAACTCCAGGCACTGGATTTTCCAGAATCTTCTCATGATGGATTCCATGTCCCAAAAATTCTGCTACACGCTTCTCACTTACCGTAATACTCTTCTGCTCACCCTTTACCAGCTTCACAGCTGCATATCTGCATAGCACATCCATCTGCTTCTTCAGTCCGCGGACACCAGCCTCCGCTGTATACTCTTCAATAATGCGGCGGATTGCCTCATCTGTCACCTTCAGATTCTGGGCTTTGATTCCCATGCTCTTCATTGCTTTCGGCAAAAGATGACGTCTCGCGATCTGAAACTTCTCTACTGCAGTATATCCAGGAAACTGGATTACTTCCATACGATTGAGCAATGGCTCAGGAATGGTATCGGTGGAATTGGCTGTACACACAAAAAGCACATTGGAAAGATCATAAGGAACATTCATATAATGGTCTGTAAAGCTTCCGTTCTGCTCCGGATCCAGCACTTCCAGAAGAGCACTTGCCGGATCACCGCCGTAATCTTTGGCGAGCTTGTCCACCTCATCCAGTACCATAACCGGATTTGCAGCTCCGCTTCTCTTCATTCCTTCCATAATCCTGCCTGGCATAGCACCTATGTAGGTTCTTCTGTGTCCTCGAATTTCCGCTTCATCACGGATTCCACCAAGACTGATACGCACGTATTTACGGTGAAGCGCACGGGCAATACTCTGTCCGATACTGGTTTTTCCAGTTCCAGGCGCACCTACAAACAATAAAATGGAACCAGACTGTTTCTTATTAAGAGCCATAACAGCAAGCTGCTGGATAATTCGCTCTTTTACTTTTTTCAACCCATAATGGTCTTCATTCAGGATTTCTTCTGCCTCGTTCAAATCAATTTCAGCAGGTTCCTCTGTCTTCCAGGAAAGACTTGTGGCAAAATCCAGATAATCGTACAGCATGCCATACTCATGGCTGTCTTTTCCTTCCTGCTTCATGCGGTTCAGCACCTTTTCAGCTTCTTTGCGTGCTTCCTCATTCATGCCGGATTCCTGGATTTTCTTCTGGAAACGGCGCACATCAGAAATATTCTCCGGATGCATTTCGTCCAACTGCTGCTGAAGAAATTCGATCTGCTTCCGGATAGCGGACTCCCGGTAAACTTTCTCATTGGAGTTCTTCTGCGCAGTCTCAGCCTCCTCACTGACACGGAAAATCTCCATCAGCTCATAGACAGCCTCTTCCATCAGATGCATGCGTTCTTTCCTGGAATCCACCTCGATCATATGGTATTTTTCTTCCCAGGAAAGGCTCATGTAACCAGCCAGGGCACTGACGGCTTCCGGATAGCTTTTCCAATGGTAGATCATGCTTCGTACCCAGACGCCCCACTGAAAGCCTTTTGCAAAATCCATCAGTTCTTTCTTGATCTTATCAAATTTCTCCTTTTCTTCTTCCGGGGAGATATCCTGGATATCCGGAAGATCTACCGCTTCTGCCTGAACCATACCGTCAGAATATTCTACATGAGTCACCTGCACTCTTCTTCTGGTAGTAATCTTGACGCTGCCTTCCTCGTCTATATTCTCAATGATTCCCATCACGCCCACTGGAAAAATATTTTCCATGGAAATTTCCTCTGGGGCTATTTCTTTCTTCTGTAAAACGAAGAGAATTTCTTCTCCGATATTCTGTTCTTTAATTCTGCCTTCCGGAAACATATCTTTTTTAAAGAAAAATGTAACTTCCGGTAAAAGAAGAAGTTCATAAACTGGTATTGTAATCATACATGTTTCCTCCTTGTATTGTCAGCACTCCTTTAATATGAGTGCCAGATTTATTCTATAGAAAATGGCGAACTCATATGAATTCGCCATCTGAATCTATGATAGTTCATTATAGCACTAAATTAAAATTTTGCAATAAAAATCGAACATTCTTTCTGGAACATGGTAGTTTTTTGAAACATTTATTTCGAAACGGGAGCTAATTTTGCATTCTGATCTGTTCCCCTTTTATGGGCGCATAGGTATAAAGCTTCTCACCATCCAAATCCGCCTTGTACATATCCACAGCACTGATCTGGTGATTGTCGTAAGTATTATAATAATAGATTCCCTTATCTGTATTACAGCAGGAAGTATATAGCGTAATCTCATACTTGTCTTCTCCCAGCTTGCAGCAGCCTCTCTGCTGGTCTACGCTGCCAAGAATGTGGAAAAACTGGCTTACACTTTCTTCTTCTGAATCCCCGGACAGAGAGTTCATTTTTACAAAGGCCACCCGCACAAATCTTGACTGGGAGGAGAGATCTCCCGGCAGTCCCATGCCACCCATTCCCCGGCTGTACTGATTCAGCTTCAGATTTTCTGAAAACGTGTTACTGCGGTTTTCCACAGCCAGCTGCATATAATTGTTCAGATTAAACATCTGATAGTTAAAGGGCGGATTGTTTGTGAGGACACCTACTGGATTATCATATATTTTCATTCCCTCTTCCAACGACTCCAGGGTAATACATTCCTCTTTGTCCGCAATAATCCAGTGCAGCTGCGCAACTGGCAGATCAGGAAGAAATGGGGTGTCAATCAGGTTCATATTCTTAAGAAGCTGGCGTGCTTCTTTCACTGTAGCACATTTTCCCAGAATCCATGGGATCAGTTCGAACTGAGTAATATTGTCTTTCCCCTCTACAGGCTTCTTGTAGCTGGCATTTCCAACGAAATTAAGACCGGCGATTCCAAGACCTTTCTCATTGACCGCATCATAATACAGCGGATAGTTCTCCATAACACATGCCATTCCGATCATGGCATAATGACTTTTCAGCTGACCGCCTTCTCTTAAATCAAATACATAATTTCTAGGCGTGATCACTACCTGGTCTCCATAGGAAATCTCATAATCCAGAGTTCTTCCAAAATAAAAATCCTTTGTTTTATAGGTTGCTGCTGTACACATCTTCTGTTCCTCCATTCATCAGAGATTGTTTAAAAGTCAGTTCTGTATTACTGTTCACTGGTAACGTTCTGTAATCTGCATATTCCAAAAAGTTCCCAAGGCGTTGTATTTTCCAATCTGTCATGTTATTATTTATAAAAATTGTGCATGAACGGTTCATCAATTAGTGTTATATATTGTAGCACAAACTGTGAAAATTTAAACTCTTTTTTCCCGATTTCACACATTTTTAAGAAAGGAACTTACCATGAATAAATCTATTGCAGTCGCAGGTACCGGATATGTAGGGCTTTCTATTTCTGTACTGCTGGCTCAGCATAATCATGTTGTTGCAGTTGACATAATTCCGGAGAAGATTGCTTTGATAAACCAGAAGAAATCTCCAATCCAAGATGAATATATCGAAAAATACCTGTCGGAAAAGGAACTGGATCTTACGGCCACCTCAGACGGAGAATCCGCCTACGCAGAGGCTGATTTTGTGGTAGTGGCCACCCCCACCAACTATGACAGCAGGAAAAATCATTTCGACACTTCCGCTGTTGAAGCTGTACTAAGCCTGGTCACAAGGGTGAATCCTGCTGCCACAATTGTGATCAAATCTACGATTCCTGTAGGCTACACAGAATCTATCCGAAAGAAGCTTCACAATAACAATATTATTTTCAGCCCGGAATTTCTCCGAGAGTCCAAGGCCCTGTACGACAATCTTTACCCAAGCAGGATCATTGTCTCCTGTGATGAACACACCAGAGAAGCAGCTCATACTTTTGCAGCACTTCTTCAGGAGGGTGCTCTTAAAGAAAATATCGACACCTTGTTCATGGGATATACGGAAGCAGAAGCTGTAAAACTTTTTGCCAACACCTATCTGGCACTTCGTGTTTCCTATTTTAATGAGCTGGATACTTACGCGGAAATGAAGGGGCTGAACACCCGCGATATTATCAATGGAGTCTGTCTGGATCCCCGGATCGGAACTCATTACAATAATCCTTCCTTTGGCTACGGCGGCTACTGCCTGCCTAAGGACACCAAACAGCTTCTTGCCAATTACAACGACGTTCCTCAGAATATGATGTCCGCAATCGTGGAAAGCAACCGTACCCGAAAGGATTTTATTGCTGATCAGGTACTGCAAAAAGCCGGCTATTACAACTACAATGAGGACAACCTTTATCAGTCAAGCCTGGAAAAAGAAGTGGTTATCGGCGTCTACCGCCTCACTATGAAGAGTAATTCCGATAATTTCCGGCAAAGCAGCATTCAGGGTGTTATGAAACGGATCAAGGCAAAAGGCGCCACTGTCATCATCTATGAGCCCAATTTGGAAAACGGTTCCACATTTTTTGGCAGCAAGGTTGTAAATAATCTGGAAGAGTTTAAAGAAAAAAGCCTGTGTATTCTGGCGAACCGTTATGACAAGGTCCTGGACGATGTGAAGAAAAAGGTTTATACAAGGGATCTGTTTTCCAGGGATTAAGAAACGAAAGCGTGTCTAAAAAAGGCTTCCGCAAGATGTACATCACAATTTGTGGGAGATTTTGCCCGGATGAGGGCGCCGCAGCGGGCTGCGTAGGTCGAATTCGAGCAAAATATACCGCAATCTGCACCATACAAAAACAGGCAGGAAACATAGCGTTCAAGAGAGCAATAGCTCCGTTTAATCACTGTGTTTCCTGCCTGTTGTCTATGAAATCCGTTTTTTATTCACCATACTGGCAATTGCTCTCTTTCAATTGCCGGATGACTTTATCCTGAAATAGTGATTATAAGCATCCAGCACATCCTTACGTCCTCTCACGCGAATGGGAACCCGTTCTCCATTTCGGAGTAAAAACTCCTCTTCTACATCTGTAATGTGATCCATATTTACCAGAAAGCTTTGGTGGCAACGCAAAAAACGGGGATCCTCTATCTTTTTCTCAAGATTCCCAAGTTTTTCCGCAGTTTCAAGCACCGAACCATCCAGCATATGTAAGGTTACTGTATGGCGGTCACTTTCCAGGTATAAAATTTCATCCACGAAAGGATAACGATACTGTCTTCTGCATTTCACGGAAATCCGCCTGCGAAGCTCAGACTTCAGCAGTCTGTTTAAAATTGCTGTGGTCTGCTTCTCTTCTGCAGGTTTCAGAAGATAGCCGGATGCTTCTACCTCATAACTTTCAAGCGCAAAATCAGGTGAAGCAGTCAGAAATACAATAGGCGCTTTTACTCCCAGGTCACGCAGCTTCCGTGCCGTGTCCATTCCATTCAGATCGCCCATATAAATATCAAGAAAAATCAGATCTGGCCATATATAGCCCTCTTCAATGTCTGCAAGGAGGCTCTCTCCAGATTCATATTCCTGGATCTGCGCCTCCCTGCCATTTGTCTGAAAGTACACCATCAACTGACGCTTCAGCACAAAACGCTCAACTTCCACGTCGTCACATATGGCAATTCTGTTTACCAAAGCTCTCCCAAAGCCTCCTTGTACTTGACTAGTTTATTATAACACAACGTTCCCTCTCGGGGAGAAATCTGCATAATCGTCACGTTTCAGAGCATAATCCTCAATTACCTGCACTCCCCACTTTGTGGGATCTTTCAAGGCTTGCAAAGATCCTTCACAACCTCTCCGGCAATGATCAGTCCTGCAACAGACGGCACAAATGCTACGCTTCCCGGAATATCACGACGCTCTGTACATTTGTGCTTGGCACCTGGCGGGCAGATACAGTGGGTTCTGCAGCTGATGGACATATCCTCTATCGGTCTTGTAGGGATTTCCTCGGAATAAACCACTTTCAGCTTACGGACGCCACGTTTCTTCAGTTCGCGGCGCATAACCTTGGCAAGAGGGCAGACCTTAGTCTTATAAATGTCCGCAACTTTAAACTGGCTTGCATCCAGTTTGTTTCCGGCACCCATAGAACTGATGATCGGAACCCCTTTCTCCTTCGCCTTCATGACAAGGGAGATTTTTGCAGTAACGGTATCTACTGCATCTACAATATAATCATATTCTTCAAATGGAAAATCGTCTGCATTCTCCGGCAGAAAAAAACACTTATGTGTCTCCACCTTCACGTCCGGATTGATTTCCAGCATACGCTCTTTCATAACATCCGTCTTGTATTTTCCCACTGTTTTTCGCGTTGCTATGATCTGGCGGTTCAGATTCGTAAGGCATACCTTGTCGTCATCGATCAGGTCAAAAGCACCTACCCCGCTTCTCACCAACGCCTCACACACATATCCGCCAACACCGCCGATTCCAAATACTGCCACTCTGGCACCGGCAAGCTTCTTCATCCCCTCTTCTCCAAGAAGAAGCTGGGTTCTTGAAAACTGATTTAACATAAATTTTTCTCTCCTCAATGAAAGACAGGCAACAGACTTTCAAACAGACATTTCTCTTTCAATAAGAAAACTGCGGTCTGTTCTATCTTCACATAAAAAGCCTGGGAAGCTTATCCACCCAGACTTTTGTCCACATTACCTTTCGGAAATATTTTATAATGACTGTGTTTTTCTGTCAATTATTTTTTCGCCTACACATAAATAAATTACAGCGTTCCTGTTCACTCCGTTCGCAGTATCATTACAGCCATTTTTTCAAAACATCACTCAGCTTATTCATATCCAGCGGCTTTGCGATATGTCCGTTCATACCTGTATTTTTTGCCAGCTGTACATCTTCTGCAAAAGCATTAGCAGTCATGGCAACAATTGGCAGTTCTCCTTTTTCACCGGGGAGGCTTCTAATTGCTGCGGTTGCCTGATAACCATTCAGAACAGGCATTTGGATATCCATAAAAATAAGGTCATACCGGTCTTTTGGAGAAACCTCCACTTTTTCAACTGCAATTTTTCCATTTTCGGCTGTCTCAACTTCTGCCCCTGTCATCTGCAGGATTTCCACTGCAATTTCTCTGTTTAACTCATTATCCTCGACCAGCAGAATCCTTTTTCCTGTGTAATCTGCTTCTGACAGATTCTCCAGATAATTCCTTGCTGTTTTTTCTTTTTTGTCAGAAACAAACTGCCGCAGTGTAGCGGTCAGCCTGGAACGGAATAACGGTTTTGCAATAAAAGCATCTACACCTGCTGCCTTTGCATCTTCTTCAATCTCGCTGAACTCATAAGATGTCAGTACAATGATGGTAATCTCCTTCCCTATCCGTTTCCGAATCTGTCTGGCAGTTTCTATGCCATCCATATCCGGCATCTTCCAGTCCAAAATAACAGCAAAGTAATCATTTTTTAACTCATGACGTGCATAGCAGCGCTCAACGGCTTCTCTGCCGGAGAGGACCCATTCGCCTGTAATTCCAATCTCCTTCAATGTCGCAACTGTACTTTCACAGCATGTCTTATCATCATCCACAACCAGAACCGGCAAATTCATCAGATTTTCATCCTTTTCTTTCTCTTTTTCCTGAAGTTCAAGATAAATTGTTACCGTAATTTTAGTTCCCTTGTGTAAGGTGCTGTCCACTTTAATATTACCATTCATCAGATTTACAATATTTCTGCTGATTGCCATTCCCAGACCAGTTCCCTGAACTCTGGTTGTCCGATGGTCATCTGCGCGGCTGAAGGGATCAAACATGATTTTCTGGAATTCCGGCGACATACCGATTCCATTATCCTCAATCGTGAATTCATAGCATCCAAGCTCCGAAAATCCATTTGGCTTTTCCTCTATGGAAAAAGTAATATTCCCGCCATCCGGTGTATACTTGATCGCATTACTCATCAGATTCACAAATACCTGCTGAATCCTCAGACTGTCACCGCAGACATCCTCATGTTCAATATGATTAATGTGTATATCAAAATTATGTTTATGTTCATCAAGCACCGGTCGCGTAAGTGTAATAAGATTATCCACCAACTCTGACAGATTGAAATCTTCCTGTGCCAGTGTCATTTTTCCACTTTCAATACGTGCCATATCCAGCACTTCATTGATCAACCCAAGCAGATGACGGCTTGATTCTGTAATCTTGCTGAGACATTCAATAACTCTGTCCTGACTCTCAATATTTGCTCCGGCGATTGCTGTCAGACCCACAATGGCATTCATCGGTGTTCGGATATCATGGGACATATTGGAAAGGAATTCTGTTTTTGCACGATTTGCATTTTCTGCGGACCGGTAAGCCTCTTTCAGTGCCTGACGGGATTCAATCTCTGCTTTCTTCTCCTGTGTCACATCCATGGATGCCAGCAATACCTTTTCCAGCTTTCCATTCTTCCATTCCAAGGGAATATAAGAAGCGATTTTATAAGTCTTTTCATCCAGGCTGCAATACTCAAACTTATAAATATCATTTTCGCTTTTCAGATTTTCCCGGATATTTTCCGGGGCTATCAGAATATCTATAGCTTCCAACGGTTCCAGTGTCTTATACTTTTCAAGAACCTGCATCTGAAAATCATGATAGAAGCCCAGAGGTTTATATATCATCTGTCCATTCAGATTGTAGAATTCATATCTGTCATTTTCCAGATCACAGACAACAAAACGGTCAACCAGACGCACTATGCTCTGAATCAGCTGCTCCATGGAAGCATTATCCGCTGCCATCTGCAGATGCCGTGCGCTCTCTACCTTTGCCTCCGTAATATCCCGCAGAAAAATCATGGCATATTCTGAATCCTCTATCTCGCCACGTATGATCACATTACGGACCCATCGTTCTTCTCCCTTCAGAGTGATTCGGCACTCCAAAGACAATTCGGTTTCCAGACCCTTCAGTTTTTCCGCAATATAGCCACGATCATAAAAAGCGGATACTTCCTTCTTATCTGTTTCCACAACATAGGAATCCACAAAATGCCGGATCAGTTCATCCCATGTATGACTCTGTTCAAAAACAGTCATCAGGGACGGTTCAACCTTAAAGGTATCAAATGTGTTTGCCTCCAGGTTAACATAATATTCGCACAGATCTGTTTTCGTAAAGGCACGGTGGAAAGCAGCTGACTTTTGTGCCTGCATAATTTCTTTTTTTTCCGCATCAATATTAATAAAAATCCCGGCAATCCTGCTGGCAGAACCATCCAGCCGGCGTATTACTTCTGCTGATGCCCGAAACCACTGGTACTGATGATCCTTCATTCTCATACGGTACTCTACCTGGTATTTTACCTGATTCGTCTTATCCGCAATTGCCGCCTGAAGCTGCATCATTACTCTTTCTTTATCCTGTGGATGCAGAAGATCTGACCAGGATTCCAGTTTATTCGGAAAATCCAGAGTATCATGATAGCCAAGCATTTTTCGGAACTCATGGCTCCAGTTTGCATTCACAATCTCACTGTTTTCGTCACAGTCAAAATACCAGAAGCCGGAACAGATAGCCTCATTGATCAGTGCCAGATTTACATGATCCCAGTTGACCTGTACGGACATAATCCAGATCTGTCTGCCTGCTTCATCTGTCGCATCCTCTTTATAAAGCCGTACATTATTCACTGTACCGTCTGCTGTAAGGATCTGTGCTTCCCCTGCTCCGTGAAGCTGCAAAAAACGGTCTCGATCCAATATACTTATATCCTTGCCATAAAAAAAATTCTTTAATGAGCCTTTTGTCTGCTTCATAAAAGAATCGAATGTATGTCCTGTACTATGTAGCAGCAGATTACTCACAGACAGAATAGACAGATTTTGATCATAGTATCCGGTCAGCATGCCTACCCCGCCATTATTTTCCAGTGTTTTCTGTATTGCCTGTGATAAATCCTGTGTTTGTCCAGGTACCGTCTTGTTTAAAGAATATATTTTATCCTCATAATTTTCCTTATATAACATTTTATAAAAACCCTCACTCTGTTTGATGCGTGTTTGAAAAAGGCTTTCTGCAAAATGTGGCGCGCAGATTGTAGGAATGCTTTTTCAACCACGCTCCAGAACATGCTCCGGCAAGTTCTCGTACATATTTTGGCATATAAAAAGGACACCTGACAAACATCCTGCCAGTGTCCCTGCTACATCTTTTTAAACTCACACATCCATATACATATAGTATAAAAGGTATCGGAATCGCTTCCGTTCTCACGTCTTTTCTATATATGGAAACAGCAGCAACCGGCTGACATGGTCAGACTTTCTGACTTTAGCCCCTTCTGGCTTTGCGTCCCTGCCTTTCAGCAAGTTTGCCTTTAAATAATTCCCATTTTTCATCAAAAATAAAATACCATGAAGTTTCCGGTGCGTCAATAATATTTTGATAGAAAATCTGTGTTTATGAACCATTCGCAAAGTCGAAGATGTCTCGCACAATCGTTACTCTGTCTTTGTCATATTCCCCGAAGTTCTGAATCATGCAGCAGCCACCACCAACAACTACATATAAACGCATCAGCTCCGGATTGTATTCCCTTTCTCTCAGCTTATGAAAGATTTCTCTTGTGTAATCACTGGCAGCCTTACGGATTACAGCCAAATACTTTTCTCCGATGTCTGCTGTCCCGGCACGGATCACCTGTTCAATCTATAGAATATCCAGACGGATGTGGAGTCTAAAAAAAGCTTCACGCAACTGACCGCCCGATGACCACACCCTTGTTTCTGCTTCGCTGCGTACAGCTCGGAATCTCCAGCCGGGATCTGGATCTTCTTACGATTGGGATGGTGAACGACATGTACGCAGAAAGCAGCAATGATGAGTACAAAGGCTATGCGCAGATCGCTACGCAGAGGGATTTTGATGCATTTTAGCAAATTTATGTGCCTTATATAATGACAGTGTGTTGACATTAGACACGCATTTGAGTATACTATACTTGAATGGAGGTGTTCTGTATGGCAACAACTAATTTAAATATTCGTACAGAGAAGGCAATCAAGGATCAGGCGGAGGAAATCTTCAATGAGCTTGGTCTGAATATGACAACTGCTGTAAATATGTTCCTGAGAACCGCTATCCGTGAGCATGGTATTCCTTTTGAATTAAAACTGGAAGTACCGAATGATACGACAGCCGCTGCCATTGAGGATGGCAGAAAAATGATGAAGGATCCTTCTGCTCCGCGTTATTCCAGTATGGATGCGCTTAAGGCAGCTCTCGACGTATGAAATACGACATTCAGTTTACCAATCAGTTTAAAAAGGATTTGAAGCTTGCCAAAAAGCAAAATAAAAATCTTGATAAGCTGTTTGAGGTAATCGATATTCTGGCGAATGGCGGTACGCTGGATGCAAAATACAGGGATCATGACCTTACAGGAAACTATAAAGGCACGCGTGAGTGTCACATCGAACCGGACTGGTTGCTCATTTATGAGATTCAGAACAACGTTTTAGTACTCATGCTTTATAGGCTTGGTACGCACTCAGAACTATTCAAAAAATAGATTTAAAAAACAGAATAGCAATTCAGAAAGCATCTATCAGAAATGGTAGGTGCTTTTCTTATGCCCAAATCCAGGAAAGGAGGTGCGCTATGGCGGGAAGTAGAATCAAGGGTATCACGGTCGAGATCGGTGGCGATACTACCAAGCTTCAGAGTGCCTTAAAGGGTGTCAATTCAGAAATCAAGAATACGCAGTCACAACTTAAGAATGTCGAAAAGCTCCTGAAATATGATGCTCTTCAGAGGGAGATCATCGAAACGGAAGAATATCTCAAAAAGCTGTAAGCGCAGGCCAATCAGTCTGCCACTGCTGTGCAGAAGATTGCTACTGCTGGTGAAAACCTGAAGTCTGCAGGCGATAAGGTTTCCTCCACCGGCGAAAAGCTCCTTCCTGCCTCTGCTGCAGTTACAGCTCTTGGCGTTGCTGCTGTAAAAACAGACTCCGATTTTGATTCTTCTATGAGCCAGGTAGCCGCCGTGTCTGGTGCAACCGGAGATGATTTCGATAAGCTCCGTGCAAAGGCTCATGAGATGGGTGCGAAAACCAAGTTCTCAGCATCCGAGGCTGCGGATGCTATGAACTACATGGCGATGGCTGGATGGAAAACCTCCGACATGCTGGATGGTATCGAAGGTATCATGAACCTTGCTGCGGCATCTGGTGAGGACCTCGCCACCACATCGGATATCGTAACCGATGCACTGACTGCATTTGGTCTGACAGCCAAAGATTCTGGGCATTTCGCAGATATCCTTGCAGCGGCAAGCTCTAACGCAAATACAAAGGCAATGGATGATTGGCGACTGCGAAGCCGAAAACATCGACATGATTATCACCAAGTCCATCAGCCGATTTGCCAGAAACACGCTGGACTGCCTGAAATACATCCGCCAGCTGAAGGATAAGAACATTCCCGTCTTCTTTGAAAAGGAAGCCATCAATACAATGGATGCCAAGGGTGAGGTTCTGATTACGATTATGGCTTCCCTTGCGCAGCAGGAATCATAATCCCTCAGTCAGAATGTGAAGCTGGGACTCCAGTTTCGCTACCAGAATGGCCAGGTACAGGTAAATCACAATCACTTCCTCGGCTACACCAAGGATGCAGATGAGAATCTCATCATCGATCCGGAACAGGCAGAGGTGGTAAAGCGCATCTACCGGGAATACCGGGAGGGTATTTTCTACATCCACAAACCAGAATTGTCTTAACACTGTGCTGTTTCTCTTTTCTTCCAACATATGAATCCATACATGTCATTAAGAAAAAATATCAAGAAATTTACAACCACTGGAATATACCCCGGGTCCTTAATTGATGCCAGTATCCATAAGATAATCAGCACGATGTCATTCGATGCATATCCCAAAGCATAATAGGAAGACCGTAACATAGTGAGTGATGCAGCAAAAAAACTTGTTACTACCGAAATGGTACTAAATATCAGATTCGGCGTGTTAAGTTTTTTTAGTAATATATAAAATGCAATTGTCACTGCCACATTGCAAAGAACAAGAACTCCTGCTCCTTTTCTTGTAATTTTTCGTATTTCTACTGTTCCATCACTACTGTTTCTCGCATTTTTCAGCCATGTCACAATCGACCAAACAGACATCGGAAGTGACATAAATAAGTAAGTAAACATCTCTCCCCAGTAGCGAAAACGGTATGATATTATCGCATACTGGATGCAGAAAATCGTCATCAATATCGGTGCCCATACATTTCCCTGTGCGGCAAATATCAGTGAAGTTACACCAATACAAGTTGCAGTAAGTGTCAAAGCATCTACTCTTCCTGCCATAATATTGGACATAACAACAATAGCAATAGACACGAACCAAAGTGCCCATTCTCTTTTGGTCATTCTTTTAAATGGATTATTCATTTTTCTAATTCCCTTCATACGTTGATTTGAGACAACAGGAAATTAGATATATTTTATACCTGTTGTCTCTTAAAATTGGATACCCTTTATATGCTTCTCTTGCGAAGCAATGGCACCCTTCTGCATATGAAGGATTGCATAATTACTTTCGTGAAATTGATAATATCCAAAAAACATAATTTTATCCTCTATAACGCTCTGACAAATCGCGATTCACCGAATTTTCCCTTGCCATCTAATCCACTGCCTCAAATCGTGACATCTAATCCGAGGTTACAACCTGACACACATTTTGCAGTAGATATGTTTCCATATAAAACAACCGAGCTTTTTCAGGAGTTAGGCTTCTATTCCCAACTTCCGAAAAAGCCCGGAAATACGCCGCTTTCTGGCACTTGATTTTATTTTCTTGACATCAAGACTACCGTCTCAACATGCGTTGAGACGTCTGAACTGCTCTCTTTTTTACTCGTTGGTTTGCGAAAATATGTCCAACGTCTCATCAGTTTGTGGAAACATATCAATGGATTACAGCTTCTCCATTGTATGTTTTTGGTACAGTTAACTTCTAGAATAACCTACTTACTTCAACGTATCATTTCAATGATAAATTGTTCTGTTCCCTCTTCCAATTGCCTTACTCCACTTGGAGTAAAACCGTGTCGCAAATAAAAGTGCTGCGCTTTTGTATTCTTCTCAAGAACCCATAGTGAATTACAATTCCTACTTACGGCAAAATCTAATAATTTACCTCCGATTCCCTGATCCACGAAAAACGTATCTACATACAATTCCAAGACTTGCGTTCCCTGAATATGAATGAACCCCTTAACAAAATCATCTTCATATACATAAAATTCCTTAAGTATCTCTGGGTGCTCGATGTATTCTTTTGCCAACGGATAAACTTGTATTTCACCAAATGAAACCATATCATCGTGAAAAATTTCTCTATAGTTCATCCGCTTGGAGAATACTGATATCTCAGCAATTCTCGATGCATCTCTATCTATTGCTCGTCTTATCATGACTAATTCTCCTTTTTGTAATAAACTGAAATTCATCAGCATCTCTGCCTTCCTCTTTTATTCCGCAGGGATTATTTCGCCTCGGTTAGATACGTCCCCCATCGCTGAAACCATCTCTACCAGGCCATTCCATCAACTTCCGATTTAAACAATTCTCCACATATCTAATCCACTGTCTCAAATCGTGACATCTAATCCGGGGTTACAACCTGACACACATTTTGCAGCGGATATGTTTCCATATAAGAAAACCGAGCTTTTTCAAAAGTCTGGCTTCAAATCCAAACCTCCGAAAAAGCTCGGAATCTATGTTTTTTAATTTGTCTACGCCACGCCGGATGCGCTACGGAAGCAAAGCTTCCTACGCTTATCCGCGGCATTCGCCGCATACAGCCCATCGCATAATGGTGCCTTTGTGAGCAAGCTCCCACAGCACCTTATGCTCGGTCTTAACCATTGAAGTCTATGGGAACAAGTCGGTATAAGGCCTTTTCTACCTATACAATGCAAGGCAAGTTTACACTGCTGCCACCTGCCACTGTCTCGACCGTTGAGACAGTGAAGGCCGCTTAACTTCTACACAATCCATCCGTTCAAACCACGGATTTGCCATACACTCGCAGGGAGTTGAGTTGCCTGATTTCACCGTCTCGACCTGATATCTGATCCTTATTTCTTTGCGCTTTCTTCCAACTCCAGCATATACCTATCAAAGTCGGACATGAATAAACTGTCCTGGATCACGCGATATTTTTCAAATTCTGTCTCAGCATGAAGCTTTGCAATTTCTGCGGACACCTTACCCGCATCCTGTAAAATGCCATAATCAAACATTTCAATGAAGCTGTTGAGCCTCTTTTCCCAGTCCTGCATCGTAAGCGGAATATGTCGTAAGGTCATGTTTTCCGCAAAATCCAGGTATGCCGTCACCATACGATTCAGCTGCTTCATTTCATCCTGACTCAGATAATTTTTAGCAACCGTGACATCGCTTTTCTTAATCTTTCCGTCAGGAGCATCTGCCCAGGTGGTTAATCCCATGTGCTCTTTTGTGTGATCCGCTCTTTCCACGATCATCTCCGCCGCCGTATGTCCATGAACGGCATAATGCATTTTATTCTGAACAGTCGCATAGAATCTTCTCGTTGTTGCAGCATTTTTATCATAGTCAATGGCTGTCGCATACAGGTCAGTGATCTTCTGATAGAATTTTCTTTCGCTGGCACGGATCTCTCGGATGCGCTCTAGCTGCTCATCGAAATACTTTTCTGTCAGATACGTTCCGCGCTTCAGCCGCTCATCATCCATGACCCAGCCTTTGATGGTGTAGTCCTTTGCGATCTGGTTTACCCATTTTCGGAACTGTACCGCACGCTCGGAATTGACCTTGAAGCCTACGGCAATGATCATTTGAAGGCTATAGTGCTTGGTATCGCGTGTGACCTGGCGAGAACCTTCGGTTTGAACTATTCGGAAATTCCGAATAGTTGCGGCCTCTTCCAATTCACTATCCGCATATATTTTTTTAATATGTTCATTTATCGTTGGTGAACCAACATCATACAATGTGGCCATCATCTTCTGTGTCAGCCATATATTCTCATCCTCATAGCGCATCTCTATGCTGTCCTGTTGATCACCTACAGAGGCAACATAGGTCAGGTACTCTGCTGCGCTGGAACGGATGGTTATTTCATCTTTTTTCTTTGCCAAATAGAATGCCTCCCTTCTACATATCACTAGATCCAGCCATTCTTTTTAAATTTCTCAATTTGAGCTAATTCTTCCTCAGATGGTTCGCCCGCCTTACCCTCGCTGACCGGAGTGTTTAAATATTCGTTATTCCATCTGTTCATGATTTTGACAACCTCATCAGATACACGAATATCACGTTTCGTGATGGATTCCAGGTTCCAATCCATTACATCAGAGGTTCCCATTGCCTTAGTAATTACAATTTTGGAAGCTATGTACTCTTTTTTCTTCTTGCCAAAATATCCATTACCAGCGACAATGTTCAGCTTCTTTTCGAATGGGAGCTTATTGCCTATATGCTCAATTTTCTCTTTGATGGTTGCGTCTGGCTCATCCGGAAAATAATTCGTCTGCCACTTCTGTGGAAAGATATGCTCTATCTCCCACTTAGCCGGAAGCAAATCATCCTGATGTTCATACGCAAGCGTCTTCAGAAGCATACGCACTACATTACGATTCGGATTCTGGATATATGGCTCCAGCTGTGTCATATCGACAGTCTTAAATTCAAACGTAGGTATATCCGATGCTACAATTGCAGAATTCAGCTTCAGAATATCCGGCTTTACAGCATTGATTGTCGGTATCATCAAGTATTTTGTCATCAGCTCCATGAGCAGCTTATTCAAGAACCGAGCAAATCGTGTTTCAAAATTTTCTTCATTCCTGTAGCAAACATAGTAAATAACAACCGGGTATTTCCAGTACTCGTTCGGATATGAAGTCAGAATATCCAGTGTCTGCCTAATTTTAATATTCTTGGACCAGGCTTCATCTTCAAGTTCCTCTCCTTTGTTTACAACCTTCCACAGATTCAGGATAACAAAAAGAGTATCCAACAATTCAGGCTTATACAAGCGTTCAAACTTATTAACCGCATAATACTTCCTGACACCAGGAGTAGTCGTCTTCGTATCCTTATCCAGTGCTCGATAATAAAACATATTGTAGTAGAACAGCTGCTGGATGCTTTCATTAGCATCTGTAGACTGCTCATCTAAATCTTTCCAGCGGTCAATAAATGCCTTCTTATCATCCGGCGCAAGCTGGTTGTAAATCTTTGCCTTAAAAATATCTGCGTCCGACAGAGGAAGACCTCTATCATTTAACGTTGAGAAAATAGTCAACGCAGTATCCTGGGTGTCTGCTGTGATAGGAAGCAGAATAGCCTGGTTCAAGAGCGCATAGATAAACTGATATACCATCAATGGATTCTCTGTGGAATGCTTATCAAACAACTCTTGAAAATGGCGATAATTCTTTGAATAGTTATCTTTCGCATCCTCATCCGCTTTTCCGGTTTCCAAGATTGATCGCAGAATTTCATTTCCTTCGTTATTCACAACACGTGAGGTCAAAAGGATATTTTTGAAATCCACCGTTCCAGTAAGTTTATTGGTTCTCCAGATAGTAGGCTCAATCTTTCCAATAAAGTTATTGGCCTCTGCCGTTCTCTCTGATGCAGGCGTAGCAACAAGCTTCGTATAAATTGCACGTAGCAGCAGAAACAAAGACGTAATACGCTGCTGTCCATCAATTATTTCCTGCTCACCATCTTCATTTTCGTAGGAAACCACACTTCCGAGGAAGTAGGAACTCTCTCTTTCTGTACCGCCACTTGTAGCAGTAAAATCCCATAAATCCTCAAAAAGTGTTTCTACCTGTTCATCCGTCCAAGCATATGGTCGCTGGTACTCAGGAATGACAAACGGTTTTGATTTTCCGCTACCCAGGAGCGCTTCCACGCTTTGTTTATTTACTTCTATCGTTGTTGGCATGTTTACGCCCTCCTCTAATTATCAAAGAAAGTATGTAAATCAATTATTTCGTAATCTTTTGAAAGCCGCACGGGATAACTCTTTCCAGCCTCTATAGTCTCATTTGGAAGAACTATTCTATACTCCTGTTCTTGCTCAAAAAATACATCTTTGCAGAATAAAACTCTAAATGCATAATCCGCATAAAAAGTATATCTTATTCCTCCGTCTACTTTTTCTGGAGATGCATCTTGCATCAAATATTTCATATACTCCATGTCCATAGCTATTTCACCATCGGTGGTTTCGTAACCTTTATCTATATGAAAATAATTGACTTTTTCAGCCTTAATCTCAGTACCGATACTTCTTTTAACATCTTCAATAAATTCCTCAGGATTCGGAATTACTGCAACAGCATCAGCATTAGGGAAGTGTTCCCTAATAGTCTGTTTTTTATCATCTGAAAGATTGATGATTGAAGCTCCAGTAATATCGACTTTGCAATCGTCTTCATAAACAGCAAACATACAAAAAACTGGCATTTTCTCTGCTGGTTCTATTCTCACCAAGCCATTTGCTTTTCCACATTTTGCAATTACCTCTTTGGTATCTGGATGCTGCATTATCATTTTTTGAGCAAACATTCTAGTACCAGCTTCAAGAATATCTCCTTGTCCTTTGATTTTCAGTTTATCTTCAATCCCCCAGAAAGTAATTGCATTTGAACAATATATATTTCCACTTACTAGACTTTCCAAATGTTCTCTCTTTCCAAATTTCAACAGGTATTTAATATCTGCCACTCATTCATTCCTCCTTGCCATCTAATCCACTGCCTACAAACACCCCAAATGGTCGAATTGCCGGATTGGTTGTCATCCGTTTTCATTTTCCCAAAATCATCCCCAAATGCCTGACATCTAATCCACTGTCTCAAATTGTGACATCTAATCCGATGTTACAACCTGACACAGATTTCGCGGTAGATATGTTTCCATATAAAACAACCGAGCTTTTTCAAGAGTTAGGCTTCTATTCCTAACTTCCGAAAAAGCCCGGAAATACGCCGCTTTCTGGCACTTATTTATCTTTCCTTGACATCAAGACTACCGTCTCGACATGCACCGTCTCGCAAAACTGATCCACGCTGCAGCTGCGCTGAACCTCATAACCAGCTGCCAGAAATGCTGGTAAATCTCTTGCAAGACTTGTTGGTTTGCAGGAGATATAGACGATGTTTTCTACTCCATATGCCAGGATCTTCGGCAGCGCTTTGGGGTGGATTCCATCGCGAGGGGGATCCAGAATGATCATATCTGGTTTTTCAGTAAGATTGTCTAGGACTTTCAGGACGTCACCTGCGATGAAACGGCAATTGGTGAGACCATTTAAGGCGGCATTTACTTTTGCAGCTTCCACAGCTTCCTCAACAATTTCCACGCCGATAACCTCTTTCGCAACAGAAGCAAGAAGCTGGGCAATAGTTCCAGTACCGCTGTAGAGGTCAAATACTTCTTTATCCTTGGTGTCACCAATGTAATCACGCACAATGGAGTACAATACTTCGGCTGCCAGTGAGTTTGGCTGGAAGAAGGAAAATGTACTAATCTTAAACCGCAGACCCAGCAACGTTTCATAGAAGTAATCCTGTCCATAAAGTAATCTGGTTTCATCGCTCTGCACCACATCAGACAGAGAATCATTGATAATGTGCATAATTCCCACGATTTTTCCCTCCAGCGGAAGAGCCAGAAGCCTTGATACCAGCGGCGCATAGTCGTACTCTGCCTGGTTTGTGGTGATCACATGTACCAGAATTTCACCAGAGGTCACACCACGGCGCAGAAGCAAGTGGCGCAGATAACCAGTATGCTGCATTTTCTTATAATGCACAGCCCCAAGCTCTGTAAAAAAGTCCAGCACACTGGAAAGGATCGCCGTCATATCCGGATGCACCAGCTTGCAGTCAGACGCTGTCAGTACGTCGTAAGTGCTGCCTTTCTTGTGCAAACCAAGAGAAAGAGGACCATCTTTATATTCATCTCCAAAGGAAAATTCCATCTTATTACGGTAACCAAATTCAATAGGACTTCCGTGGATTCCTTCCCAGTGAAGGTCTGTACCAATACCTACTGCCTCCTGGAGAAGTCCTTTCACCTGAGTTTCCTTCATTTTTAACTGTTCTTCGTAGGACATTGTCTGGTACATGCAGCCACCGCATGCTGGAAAAATCTTACATACAGGCTCTCTTACCTCAAGGGTAGAATTCTCCAGAATCTCCAAAAGCCTGCCTTCTGCCCTGCCCGAACGCTTCTTATTGATCATAAAGCGAACTTTCTGACCTGGAATTCCATTTTTTACAATTACTTTTTCTCCATCTATGTTCACATATCCCTTGTTAGGGAAATCAACTTTCTCGATAATTCCTTCGTAAATCTCTCCTTTTTTCATAAATCCTCCATAAAATAATTGTATATAGATCGTAACTATTCCGCAGCTGTCTTTTATATATAATACTGTCGCCAATAGATTACTGTTCACTGGTAACGTTCCGCGAGGTGTTTTTTGTGAACAAAGTTCACAGAAAACCCGAAAATTGCGGCGCGAAATCATGCGAATGCATGATTTCTGTGCAGCGCGAAGCGTATTACTATGAAGATACTGAACAGTTACCTTAAATCAAAAATAAGGTATACGGGGGAGCATAACTGCTATATGCCCGTATACCTTTTCATTTAATATGCACTCACTTATAAAAAATCCCCGAAATTATCCACATCCAAACCAGATTTGTATTCCAAAAATTGTGGACGACCGTGGATATCCGCTAAACGCCTTACTTATTTCTCCTCATCCTCGAAATAATCGTCATAATCATCATCAAAATCTTCCTCGAAGTCTTCAAGATAATCCGGTGCGAAGAAGCGATATACTGCAAATGCAATTCCTGCAACAGCAGCTACAGCGCCAATGATAGCCAGTACCCAGAGGACTGTATTCTTCTGCTTCTCATCTTCTTTTTTCTTAAGTAATGATAATAATTCCTCGAGCTTATCCATTTTAATGTTCATGTGATACCATCCTCTCTTTCAAAGTACTCATTAGGTTTATTTATTATACCACTTTTGCAATTATTTTACCATAGTTAATATATTAATTTTAAATTTTTCCAAACCCAATTTCCAATCAAATTTTCTTCAGCTTGGCAAAGCTTGCGAACATCTTCTTCACACCAACCTTATCAAACTCTACTGTAACCTCATAATCACGGCCGCCTTCCACGATTTCCTTCACAATTCCAACGCCAAATTTAATATGGCGTACCGTATCTCCCACCTCATAATCCAGCGAATTAGCTTTTGTTACTTTAAATTCTCTTGGCTTATAATTTCTGCCCTGGAGAATCTCTTTCATCTTGGAGTATTTCGCCGGTGTTGGGATTAGTTCCTCCACTTTCGGCTTCTTCTCCTGAATAGTGTGTCCCAGATCTACCAGTTCTCTTGGAATCTCTCTCACAAACCTGGAAACCCTGTTATACTGAGTCTCTCCACGGATCATCCTCTGCTGGGCGCAAGTCAAAGTAAGGTCTTTCATTGCACGGGTAATTCCCACGTAACAAAGTCTTCTCTCTTCTTCCATCTCCCCGTCATCGCCATAGCTGATGGTCATATGACTAGGGAAAATGCCGTCTTCCATTCCTACCATAAACACCTTCGGAAACTCCAGACCCTTGGCACTATGTAAAGTCATAAGGAGCACATAATCCTGATCCGGATCTACAGTATCAATATCTGCTACCAGAGCCACCTCTTCCAGAAAGCCTGAAAGCGTAGCCGACTGATTCTGCTCCTCCATAGCCTCCTGATAAGCTACAGTCTTGGAAATCAACTCATCAATATTCTCAATTCTTGCTCTCGATTCTTCTGTATCCTCAGCTTCCAGCTCTGCCACATAACCTGTGGAATCAATTACCTCCTGCAGGATTTCCTCCACAGTCATCACATCTGCCTTGCTTTTCAGCATCTGTATAAAAGTTACAAAGCCATCGATCTTTGACAAGCTTCTTCCAATAGAAGGAACCTCTTCAGCCACGCGCAATGCCTCATACAGACTGATTCCCATATTGTCCGCATAATCCTGAACACGTCCAAGTGTCGTTGCACCGATTCCACGCTTTGGCACATTTATGATTCTCTGCACAGCAAGATCATCTCTGGCATTATTAATCGTTTTCAGATAACAGAGAAGATCCTTGATTTCCTTACGTGCATAGAAATTAACGCCTCCTACCAGTTTATATGGAATATTGGCTGCAATAAATTTCTCCTCGAAAATACGGGACTGGGCATTGGTACGATAAAGAATAGCGCAATCACGGTAGTTCCCAAGACCGTTTCTTTTTAACTTGCCGATTTCCCCTGCCACATACTCTGCTTCCTCATAAGCATTCAAAAACTGGCGAAAATGCACCTTGCTGCCTTCTTCGTTCTCTGTCCACAGGGTTTTTGCCTTACGTTCTGTATTATTCGCGATCACCTGGTTCGCTGCATTCAGGATATTCCTTGTAGAGCGGTAGTTCTGCTCCAGACGGATTACCCTGGCATCTGGAAAAACATGCTCAAATCCAAGAATATTTCCAATATTAGCCCCACGGAATTTATAAATGGACTGGTCATCATCACCTACCACACAAAGATTCTGATACCGCTGGGCCAGAAGACTGATAAACTTAAACTGTGCAGTATTGGTATCCTGATACTCATCCACCATAATGTATTTAAACCGCTCCTGATAGTACTCTAGCACTGCACCGCATTTTTCAAAAAGCTCCACCGTCTTTACGATCAGATCATCAAAGTCCAGTGCATTATTCTTGCGAAGAGCAGCCTGGTATTCACGGTAAACAGAAGCCACTTTCTTCATATTGTAATCTCCGGCAGCTTTCATCTCCATATCATCTGGTGTAAGCAGCTCGTCCTTGGCATGGGAAATCTGGGCAAGAAGGGAACGCTCTTTATAAATCTTGGTGTCAATGTTCATCTTCCTGCACACATCTTTCATAAGAGACTTCTGGTCATCTGTATCATAGATTGTAAAATTCGTGTCATATCCCAGATTATCAATATGTCTCCGAAGGATTCTTACGCAGGCTGAGTGGAAAGTAGACACCCAGATACTCTCAGAACCAAAGCCCACCAGCTTATCCACACGCTCTCTCATCTCCTGAGCAGCCTTATTGGTAAAAGTAATAGCCAGAATATTCCACGGATTTACTCCCTTTTCATCCATCAGATAGGCAATCCTGTGTGTCAGCACTCTTGTCTTGCCGGAACCAGCTCCCGCCAGGATCAGGACTGGTCCCTCTGTCTGTGCTACCGCCTCGCGCTGAGGGGGATTTAATGTATCATATATGCTCATTTATGTTCTCCTTTTTTCGCTAACGCATGTTTGAAAAAAGCTTTCTGCAGGATGTGCGCCACAATTTGTAGGAGCTTCCGCCCTGATGAGGGCGTCACAGCGGACTGCGACAACTGAATTCGGACGAAATATACCGTCAAATGGGGCATGCAGATTGCGGGAATGATTTTTCAAATAGTTAAATCTCATTATACATGAAATCCTTATCTCCCACAACCCCGAACGTGCAGAAAATCCAAACATAGATTCGGGTTTTTACTGTTTACCAGTAACATTCCGTGAGGTGTTTTTTGTAAACAAAGTTCTGGTTTTTTTCTGTTTTTCACAAGATCTGAAAAAAACAGTTTACAAGTAGTTTTAAAAACTATATAATAAGGAGCAGAGGTGATAAAAATGACAGCTGATGATAAATCCATATTAAAGAGCATTCTGGAGCACATTTCCGGAATGGATTATATAAAACCAGAAGATCTTCCAAACATCGACCTGTACATGGATCAGGTCACCACGTTTATGGAGGATCAGCTTGCGTCCACAAAGCGTCACGATGATGACAAGATCCTGACAAAGACCATGATCAATAACTACGCCAAGAATAACCTGCTCCCTTCCCCTGAGAAGAAGCGCTATTCCAAAGATCATCTGCTCATGCTGATCTTCATTTATTATTTTAAGAATATTCTGTCCATCACAGACATCCAGAAGCTTCTCGGTCCCATCACAGCGAAATACTTTAAAGGTGAGCCAGGCAAGGACATGACCTATGTATATAATGAAGTTTTTGGAATGGAGAACCGCAAGATTGACCAGTTGATCAAGAATCTTCTGAAGGATTACCGTTTCTCCAGCGCCACTTTCCAGGATGCAGATGAGGAAGATCAGGAATTTCTGAAGCGATTCAGTTTTATCTGTCTCATGAGCTTTGATGTCTACATTAAGAAGATGATCATTGAGAAAATGATCGATGACATTTCCCCATCTGAGCCCAGGGACAAACATAAGAAGAATAAAGACAAATAACAGTACAAAACCCGCGAAATTATCTCATAGCACAATTTCGCGGGTTTTCTTTCGTATATTTTATTCTATTTCGGATTCAGATCCTCTGACGCTTATTCGTCCTTCTGATCCAGAGAACGGTTCTGCTCTTTTTTCTCTTCCATTCTCTTAAATACCATATCATAACCGTCATTGCCATAATTCAGAGAACGGTTTACACGGCTGATCGTGGCTGTGGAAGCACCGGTCTTCTCAGAAATGTCAAGGTAAGTTCTCTTATCCATCAACATCTTGGCCACTTCAAATCTCTGAGATAAAGAAAGAAGTTCGTTAATGGTACACACATCCTCAAAGAAAGTGTAGCACTCTTCCTTATCCTTCAGACAAAGTATGGCCTCAAAAAGATGGTCAACTGCCTCAGTTCTGATATTTTTACTCATTTCGCTACTCCTTTTTCTATATTTAATGTTTATTATTCTCTTTTCAATGATTACTATTTTAACACTCTGACGTGTGATAAGCAAGGACTTTCTATAAATATTTTTGTGAAGATTATATAGTTTTTATGTTCTTTTTTATTTTCAAATTGCTTTTTTTTCACAGATTCGTTATACTATGTGATAAGCTCATTAATGCTATATACAAAATAGAAAAGAGGAATTTTTGAATGGATCGTTTTTTCAACATGGATAACAAATTTTTCACCTTCATGAGCAGGGTGGCAGATCTTATCATTCTGAATCTGCTTTGCATTGTCTGCTGCATTCCGGTGGTGACCATTGGACCTTCCATTGCCGCCATGTTCTACGTCACTTTGAAAATGGTTCGTAATGAAGAGTCTTATATCGTCCGCGGATTTTTTAAATCCTTTAAACAGAATCTGAAACAGGGTATTGTGATCAATCTGATCATGCTTGCGGCTGCCCTTTTGCTGTACTTTGACATTAGCATCTGCCGCAGCACACCTGGCACCATCGGTAAGGTTCTTATGGTATTATTTATGATGATCCTGGTCGTTTACCTGATGATCTTCCTGTACATCTACCCGGTTCTTGCGAAATTTTACAATACCATCAAGAATACTTTTACCAACGCATTTTTGATGTCCATCCGCCATCTTCCATATACAGCACTTATGATCCTTGTCACTGCTGCCCCGGTTCTTGTATTTTTTATTCCAAGTGCCCAGGTACAGTCCATGGTCATCCTGCTGCTGGTGCTCATTGGATTTTCCGGAATTGCATACATCAATTCCCATTTCTTTGTGAAAATTTTTGACAAATATATTCCGGAAGAAACCTCTGAGCCGAATCCTGACAGTGTAGTAGACCACAGTCTTGATTCCGACAATAAGAATTTATGATCACCAGCTGGAATGGAAAGCCCTATCACTCCCTTGACTATATGCTAAAGGAGCGCTTCGGGGAAAAGGTTTATAAAGTCACCTTAAACGGCGGCATGAGCTGTCCCAACCGCGATGGTACAATAGGACACGGCGGCTGCATCTTCTGCAGCGAAGGTGGCAGCGGTGATTTTGCCGCCAGTGCAGCCCTCTCTATCCATGAACAGATAGACAGCCAAATTGCCATGCTTTCCGCCAAAAGACCTATTCACAAATACATCGCCTATTTTCAGGCTTACACCAATACTTATGCTCCTGTGCCTTATCTGGAAAAAATTTTTCAGGAAGCTATTTCCCATCCGGGGATTGTGGCACTTTCTATTGGTACAAGGCCGGATTGCCTGGAGGACGATGTAGTAGAACTTCTTTCCCGGCTAAACATGGTTAAACCAGTCTGGGTAGAACTGGGACTTCAAACCATTCATGAATCTACCGCAGCTTATATCAGGCGAGGTTACCCTCTATCCTGCTTTGAAGACTCCCTTAAGAGACTCCGCACAGCTGGTCTGGAAGTAGTAGTTCATACCATTCTCGGGCTTCCCGGCGAATCCAGGGAAGATATGCTGGCTACTATGGATTATTTAAATGCCCGGGATATTCAGGGAATCAAGCTTCAGCTGCTCCACGTTCTGAAAGGCACTGACCTTGCATATGATTATCTTGCCGGGAAATTTAAAGTGCTGGAACGCACCGAATATATTGACCTTGTAGCAGACTGCCTGGAACATCTGGATCCATCCATTGTGATCCACCGGGTTACCGGCGATGGGCCGAAAGATCTGCTGATCGCCCCTCTATGGGCCAGCAGAAAAAGAGAAGTGCTGAATCTGCTCCACCACCGTTTGAAAGAGCGTCAGAGTTTTCAGGGCAAAGCATTAGAGCGTGTTTGAAAAAGGCTTTCTGCAAGATGTGCGTCACAATTTGTGGGAGATTTTGTCCGATTGAGGGAGGCGTAGCGGGCTACGCCGACTGAAAGAGGGCAAAATCTCCCGCAAAGTGGGGCGTGCAGATTGCGGGAATGATTTTTCAAACACGCTCCAGAGTCTGTTTGAAATATTATTCCCGCAATCTCCCGCAAAGTGTAATACACATCTTGCAGAAAGCTTTTTCAAACACACTCGAATTTAGAACTTATGCAATATTTCACCAGAAGGGAGGCTGGAAAATGGCTACACCATTTACTGTTTACAAACTGATCATCCTATATATGCTTCGGAATTCTTCGTCCCCCATCACTAATTCAGAAATTTCAGAATTTATTCTGGACCACGAGTACACAAATTATTTCCATTTGCAACAGGCCCTTTCCGAGCTTGAGGAAACAGAGCTGATTGAGAAGCGTACCATTTCCAATACTTCCTACTATTATCTTACTGAAGATGGAAAAAACACGCTCACCTATTTCGAGAATGATATTTCCCAGGACATCCGTACTGAAGTGCTCCAGTACCTTGCAGCCAGAGGTGCCTCCACAAAGAATCAGGTGAAAGCTCAAGCCGATTATTACATTAATAATCAGGGAGAATATGTGGTTCACCTTCAGCTTTTGCAGAAGGGTGCTTCTGTGATCGATCTTTCTCTTGCAGCGCCATCTCTTTCCGCTGCAAAGGCCATGTGCAGGCAGTGGCCCAAGAAATATGAAGAAATTTATGCAAAAATAATGGAGGGGCTTTTATAAAGCTCCTCCACTTTTTATTTCAGATTTTGTAATTATTCAGTACCTTCACAGCTGCATGCTTGGCAAAATAGCACTTGCTGATAACTACTCAATATTTATTCCAACGCGTGTTTGAAAAATCATTCCTTCAATCTGCATGCTCTTTTATAAACTTCATGTGTTCCTTCAGTTTCTTCTCATATCCCATATCTGACAGCTCATAGAATTTCTCTCCCTGGATCTCATCTGGCAGATACTGCTGCTTTACATAATGATTTGGATAATCGTGGGCATACTTATAGCCGATTCCATGTCCCAGCTTCTCATGCCCTCCATAATGGGCATCCTGAAGATGAGCCGGAACAGTCGTCCTGGTACGCTTCACACTGTCCATTGCTGCAAAAATAGCATTCACCGCTGCATTACTCTTAGGTGCACATGCCATATATGCGGCAGCCTGGGAAAGAATGATCTGGGATTCCGGCATTCCCACCCGCTCAACTGCCTGGGCTGCTGCGGTTGCCACTACCAGGGCCTGGGGATCTGCATTTCCAATATCTTCAGAAGCAAGGATCATCATACGTCTTGCAATAAATTTCACATCTTCACCTGCATACAGCATCTTCGCCAGATAATAAACTGCAGCATCCGGATCGGAGCCGCGCATACTCTTGATAAATGCAGAAATAATATCATAATGGTTATCTCCATCCTTATCATAGCGCACCACACGCTTCTGGATACACTCAGAAGCCACATCCAGAGTAATATGAATCTTGCCGTCTGAAGCTCTTGGCGTAGTAAGAATGCCAAGCTCTATGGCATTCAGAGCGCTTCTGGCATCTCCTCCTGCCATATCTGCCAGAAACTCCAGGGCATCTTCATCCAGAACCGCATTATAGCTTCCCATGCCCTTTTCCTTATCGTTCACTGCCCGCAGGAGCAGTTCTTTAATCTCCGGAATCTCCAGTGCCTTCAACTCAAACACAATAGAACGTGAAAGGAGAGCACCGTTTACCTCAAAATAGGGATTCTCTGTGGTGGCCCCAATAAGGATAATGGTTCCGTCCTCCACAAAAGGCAAAAGATAATCCTGCTGTCCTTTATTAAAGCGATGAATCTCATCAATAAACAAAATCGTCTTTCGCCCATACATTCCAAGGGCATTCTGAGCCTGTTTTACCACTTCTTCCATATCTTTCTTGCCTGCTACGGTGGCATTGATCTGGGTAAAGTCTGCGCTAGTAGTATTGGCAATGACTTTAGCCAGAGTGGTCTTTCCGGTTCCTGGAGGACCGTAAAAAATAACGGAAGTCAGCTTATCTGCCTTGATGGCTCTGTAAAGTAATTTATCTTTTCCCACAATGTGCTGCTGTCCCACTACTTCCTCCAGTTTCGTAGGGCGAAGACGTGAGGCAAGTGGGGATTCATTCTCCATTGTCCTGGATTTCGCATATTCAAATAAATCCATGTATTTCTCTCCAATTCAAAAGTAATTTTCCGTACATTTGTTCTAATTATAATCTATATTTCTCATTTAGGCAAGTTTATAAAGCTATTTTTTAACTGTTCGCGGAACATTACATTACTGTTCACTGGTAACGTTCCGCGAGGCGTTTTTTGTGAACAAAGTTCACAGAAAATCCGAGAATTGCGGCGCGAAATCATGCGAATGCATGATTTCTGTGCATCGCGAAGCGCGTTATTGTGAACGGAGTGAACAGTAACACATTACCAATGAACATCTTTAACGATCTTTTACGGCAATATCAGCTCCTCTACAGTCACGAATTCATATTCTTCTGCCATCAGAAGATCCACAATCTGAAGCGCTGCATCTACTGAGCTTTGGTAAGCATCATGCATCAGGATCACTGCCCCGTCTGACACTTCCGACCGCACAATTTTCATAATCGAATCTACATTTTTACTCTTCCAGTCCAAAGTATCCACATCCCAGAGTACAGGAAACATCTCCACATAAAAATCCAGATTTTTTCGCCACTCCCCATATGGCGGTCTTAACCATGCCGGGTACACACCTGTGATTTCAAAGATTTTCTGGTTGGTTGTCTCAATTTCTTCTTTTGCTGCCTCCTTTGAAATCTTATCCAGCTGTACATGATTATATGTATGATTCCCGATCAGATGACCTTCCTCCTGTATTTGCTTCACCAAGGCCTCTTTTCCCTCAATATTCTTCCCCATGAGAAAAAAAGTAGCATGGACCCCTCTCTCCTTCAGCCCTTTCAGAAGCAGCGGCGTATATTTACTGTTAGGACCGTCATCAAAAGTCAGAGCTGCTTTTTTCTTTTCCGTCACATTCTTTTCCAAAGTATCTTCCAGCTTCTTTTCTGACCTTCTATTCCTAGCCCCTATCACTTTGTCACTGACAGTTTTTTCCTCTCTTTTTCCGTACCCCTTCTGCGCACCTTCCTGTTCCCGCCCGGCACAGGCATATTCCTGCACTTCTTTTGCATTCTCCCGGATTCTCACAGTTTCCAGCCTTGCCAGCAGCACCGCCAACGCGATAAATTCTACCCACATCACCAGATGTCTTTTTTCCTTCATATCCCGCCGCCTGACATCTGTCTTTCCTGATAATATATGTTTATGAAATGTAAAAAAGAATCCTGCTTGCAGGATTCTCCGCCTGCGGCGGGTCGCCTCGAGCGACAACTACCTTTCCGCCGCAGTGCGATCCTGCCCGGTAGGGCTTTTAATGTAACAGGAAATCCAAACGGAATTTCCTGTTACATTAAAAAGCACTGGCAATCTCTTTCAAAATCACCAGTGCTCTTCCTTTTGTTTTCACATCATATGCTGCTATGTGACACAGCCTGTTATTATTTCAGCAGCTTCAGCTGATTTTCAATTTCTTCGATGCATTTCTCATATCCAAGCTTGCTGCTATCCAGACACAGGTCATACTGAGTGGCATCCTTCCATTCCTCACCTGTGAATCTGCGGTAATACTCATCCTTACGTTTGTCATCCTTCTGAAGGAATTTTTCGATCTCTTTCTGGCTCATGCTCAGCTTCTCAGCAGCCTTTTCCATTCGGAAATTCCAATCAGCGTGAATAAATACACGAAGCACATTTGGATAATCCTTCAAAATATAGTTGGAGCATCTTCCGATGATCACGCAGGACTCCTTCCCTGCCAGTTCACGGATGATCTTTGCCTGATAATTAAACAGGTTCTCATCAGAGGTGAAGTCCTTACTCTGAGGCGAGATCAGCTCACCGCTGTAAATTCCATTCTTCCCGAAAAGCGGTTTTTTTGCGCTGGAATACTCATCTACTCTTCCAAAAAGAGTTTCGTGAATTCCGCTGTCCTCAGATGCCATGCGGATAATATCCTTGTCGTAATATCCAATCCCTAATTTCTTCGCAAGCATTTCACCAACGGTACGTCCACCGCTTCCGTACTGTCTTGCAATTGTAATTACGAAATTGTCCATTTCTCTCCTCCTTATTACACTGGCCAGCTTCCTGAAGCGTTGTTTTTTCCATTCTTTCCGACAACAATAAAAATCACCTGACCAGATTATTTTCCCAAAGACCTTACTGTTCACGACCTGTCCAGTAACCGCTTCGTGATGCACCAGATTCCCGAAAGTTCTGTGAACTTTGTTCACAAAACGGACATGTCGCCTATCAGCTGTCAGATCTACAAATTTTATTCACCCAGGTAAGCCTTCTGTACCGCTTCATCGTTCAGCAGGTCGCTTGCATTTCCACTCATTGTGATCTTACCAGTCTCAAGAACGTATGCACGATCTGCGATAGAGAGGGCTTTCTTCGCATTCTGCTCTACAAGAAGTACCGTGGTACCACTTTCACTTACCACACGGATAATATCGAAGATCTCATTTACAAAGATTGGGGAAAGTCCCATGGATGGCTCATCCATTACGATCAGTCTGGGTTTACTCATAAGGGCACGCCCCATGGCAAGCATCTGCTGCTCACCACCAGAAAGTGTGCCGGCACGCTGTCCTTTACGCTCTTCCAGTCGCGGAAACCTTTTATAGACTCCTGCAAGGCTTTCCTGGATCTCAGCTTTATCTTTTCTCGTATAAGCACCCATGATCAGGTTCTCATATACACTTAAATCTGAAAAAACACGACGTCCCTCCGGAACATGTGCAATTCCCATTTCAACAATCTTATGGGCCGGAACCCTGGTAATATCTTTTCCTTCAAAAACAACGGAACCTTCTTTTGCTGAAAGAAGACCTGTAAGTGTCTGCAGTGTAGTGGTTTTTCCTGCACCATTGGCACCGATCAAAGCAATGACCTCGCCCTGGTTTACCTCAAAGGAGATTCCTTTTAATGCCTGGATTACACCATAATATACGTGTAAATCTTTTACTTCCAACATTGCCATTTCTTTTTCCTCCTTATTCGCCCAGATATGCAGTAACAACAGCAGGATCTTTCAGAACCTTTGCTGTCTCACCCTGACAAAGAACCTGTCCGAAGTTTAATACAGTCAGTTCCTCACAGATACCGCCAACCAGCTTCATATCGTGCTCAATCAGAAGGATCGTCATATTAAAATGATCTCTTACAAACCGAATGGTATCCATCAGCTCCTGAGTCTCATTGGGGTTCATACCGGCAGCCGGCTCATCCAGAAGGAGAAGCTTGGGATCTGTGGCAAGCGCTCTGGCAATTTCCAGCTTACGCTGTTTACCATAAGGAAGGTTTCCCGCAAGAAGACCAGCCTCCTGATCCAGATTAAACACCTTCAAGATCTCCATAGCGCGCTCGTTCATCTCTTTTTCTACTTTAAAATATTTGGGAAGTCTTAAGATTCCGGTTAAAGTAGAATATTTATAATGATTATGCAGACCAGCCTTTACATTGTCCAGTACGGTCATATCTTTAAAAAGTCGAATATTCTGGAATGTTCGTGCAATTCCAGCTTTATTAATATCGATAATACTTTTTCCGGTGATATCCTGCCCATCCAGCTTGATAATTCCCTCTGTTGGCTTATAAACACCTGTAAGAAGATTGAATACGGTTGTTTTTCCGGCACCGTTTGGTCCGATCAGGCCGTAAAGCTCGCCTTTTTCGATTTTCAGCTGAAAATTATCTACAGCATGAAGGCCGCCAAACTGTATGGAAAGATTATTTACCTCTAACATTGCCATAATTAAGCTGCCTCCTTTTCTTTCACGTGACCTTTGATTTTTTCAATAATACGGCTTCTGAAATCTCTAGCTGCAGGAGCCCAGTTGAAAAGCATCATTGTGATCATTACGATTGCATAAATCAGCATACGGTAGGTGGAGAATCCACGAAGCAGCTCGGGAAGTGCATAAAGCACAATCGTTGCCAGAATACTTCCGCGAAGATTTCCCATACCACCAAGAATTACATATACCAGAATGGTGATGGACATGTTGTAGTCAAAAATAGAAACCTTCAGCATGGAAAGGTTGTGGGCATAAAGTACACCTGCTACACCGGCAATTGCAGCGGAAATAGTAAATGCAAGCAGCTTATTCTTTGTTACGTTGATACCGATGGACTCAGCTGCAATACGGTTATCACGGGTAGATGTAATGGCACGTCCGCTTCCGGAGTTTACCAGATTCTGGATAATAAACAGAACGACCAGAACCAGAATCACACCGATCAGGAAGAAATAATCCTTAATATCTTTATATAAGGTTGCAGTACCGGAAACACCGAGAGCACCCTTGATGATCTGTTTTCCGCCTGGATCCAGCTTCAGGTTGGCTGCGCTTGTTGCAACGTGAAGCCCTTTATCATCCACACCAACATACAGAATATTGATCAGGTTCTTAATAATCTCACCAAATGCCAGGGTTACGATTGCCAGATAGTCTCCCCGAAGTCTCAGTACCGGGATACCGATCAGTACACCGAAGACAGCAGCCACAGCAGCACCTACCAGCAATGCAAGAATCAATCTTGGAACAGACGGAAGCACATCACTGGTAACATGGGAAAACAGAGCACTGGAATAGGCTCCAACGCACATAAATCCTGCGTGTCCAAGACTCAGCTCTCCGGAATAACCGACTACCAGATTCAGGGAAAGAGATGCGATAATGTACACACAGATGGGTACCAGAAGGCCGGTAAGCAGTCTGGACAGGTTTCCTGTAGAGGAAAGGATCTGTACCACAACGAAGATTGCGATTACCATGCCATATGTAATAAAATTGTTTTTTGTTGTTTTGTTCATATTTTTTTTCATATCGGCCACCTCATACTTTCTCCTGGATGTTCTTGCCGAACAGACCAGATGGTTTTACAAGCAGCACGATGATCAAAACTGCAAATACAATTGCATCTGCAACCTGAGAGGAAATATAGGCCTTACTGAAAATCTCAATAACACCAAGGAGAATTCCTCCAACCATTGCTCCTGGGATAGAACCTATTCCACCGAATACTGCCGCTACGAAAGCCTTGATACCAGGCATTGCGCCTGTATAAGGAGTCAGTGTAGGATATGCGGAGCAAAGAAGAAGTCCTGCAATTGCAGCAAGTCCGGAACCGATTGCAAAGGTAAGGGAAATGGTTGCATTTACGTTGACACCCATCAGCTGTGCGGCGTCACGGTCCTCGGAAACAGCCTGCATGGCACGCCCCGGTTTTGTTTTCTTTACAAAAAGCTGAAGACCAACCATAATCACAATACAGGCAAGGATTGTTACGATCGTAACACCTTTAATCGTAAGCTGTCCGCCAAACAGCTCCAGAGACGGAACATTGATAACCGGAACAAAGCTCTTTGCATCTGCGCCAAAAATTAAAAGCGCCAGGTTCTGAAGCAGATAGCTGACACCGATTGCAGTGATCAGAACTGCCAGATTCGATGAAGCCTTACGAAGAGGTCTGTATGCAACTGCCTCAATGACAACACCGGCAACAGTACAGATCACAACAGAAAGAATGATTGCCAGGATTGGTGACATACTGGCTTTGGTAACTGCGGTAAGAATTACAAATGCTCCAACCATGATAACATCACCATGTGCAAAGTTCAGCATTTTTGCAATACCATATACCATTGTATAGCCGAGAGCGATGATCGCATAAATACTGCCCAGGCTGATACCATCTTTTAAATAGGATATAAAACTCATAATGCACCTCTTAACTGGATTTATTACTGTAGATAGTAACTGATTTTTCTTTTTCACGAGCGTGTTTGAAAATTCATTCCCGGCTTTTCCCACTGTAAAGCTTCCTGTCACTTTCTGACACGAAAAAGCGGAAGTAAATTTTCAGACACGCTCCAGTTATTTACTATGAATGTCCCGGACGGCAGCTGACTTTCCTATATCATGATGTCGCCGACAGGCCACCTGTCCGTTTGTTGTCTCAGACTGAAACAACAATCATTTTTGTAATTGCAAAGAAGGAGACGGACCCACAGGTAACCGTCTCCCCCTTGCTAACGGCCATCCCCTGCGCAATCAGGGAAATGGTTAAAGCCTCTGCCGTATGACCGGCACAATGGCTCTATTCTTATAATTACTCCATAGAAGCGTAAACGCCATCTTTGATCACATAAGCCTTAGGTGCTTTATCGCACTCACCGTCTTCTGTCCATTTAGCTTCTCCTGTAAGACCATCAAGAGTAATATTCAGCATGGAAGCAGACATTGCTGCACTGATGTCTTCATTTGACATATCTGGTGTGATGCCAGCATCATTTGCTGCTGCCTGCATAGCGTAAAGTACATCATATGTATCTGCAGCAAACTGATTTGGTGTCTCACCATTGTTTGCATCGCCATATGCTTTAACAAATTTTACAGTTGCCTCATCATCGCCTGTAGCAGAGAATGGTGTCAGAAGCATAACGCCTTCTGCAAGAGATTTATCAAAGTTCTCAACATTCAGGATTCCATCCATACCATCAACACCAAAAATCTTCATGTCAAGACCAAGGTCATGAGCCTGCTGAAGAATCAGAGCGTTGTCAGAATAGTAGTTCGGAAGGAACAGGAGCTCAGCGCCACTGTCTTTGATCTTTCCAAGCTGTACGGAAAAGTCTGTGTTGTTATCTGTTGTGTATGCTTCATCAGCTACAACCTCAAGGCCGTAATCAGCGCAGGCTGCAACGAATGCATCATGTACACCTGAGTTGTAATCAGCCATGGAATCGTAGAGGGTAGCTACCTTCGTAGCAAGACCTTTCTCAGAAATATACTCAGCAGATTTCGTTCCCTGCATTGGGTCTGTAAAGCACATACGGAACTCATTGTCACCAGCGGTAATGCTGTCTACTGCTGTAGCAGACGGTGTGAAGAGGAATGTACTATCAGCTGCCTCTGCACCTACTGCGATACAAGCACCGGAGGTAACAGTACCGCAAAGCATCTGCATTCCTTTGTCAAGAAGGTCATTGTAAGCGTTAACTGCTTTCTCCGGATCTCCCTGATCGTCACCAGCGTCAAGGATTTCTACCTGATATCCATTGAATCCGCCGTTTGCATTGATCTCATCTGCTGCGATCTTAGCTGCATTATATACACCATTACCATACTGTGCATAATCTCCTGTCATAGGTCCGATGACACCAATCTTGAAGGTTTCCTCGCTCTCTGCAAATACAGATACAGGTGTTACTGTGGATACTGCCATTGCTGCGGCTGCAGTAATGCTGAGTACTTTTTTCAGATTTCTCATAATAAATCTCCTCCTTAATTTATGTAAGAGCGTCTGTCATCTCGCCTCTCATGGTGCCCAAGGCATATCCGAAAAACATGGCATGCAGATTGCAGGAATGATTTTTGGAACAGGTTCTGCAACACTGAGATAGTATAAAAGCCCACTGGTGGTTTCCCAGCCGGCTTTGGCTTCCATAACTTCTTCTCTTTACTACTTTAATGTTATGATTATAGCATTCTGTTTTTTTGATTGCAATAGAAAATTTTATAGTTTTTTTAGAATTGCAAAAGAAATTTCCGTTACAATGACCAATTTTTTCTGTTTATGTTGTTTCTGTGACGTACAAACGTACGTTGCAGGGCATACTTTCATGCTGATTTCATATTTTGTATTATACTCATATTGGAATGTGTTTAAAATCAATTCGGTCAAAATTAACTGCAAGGTGAGGCGTTCAGATTGCAAGAATGATTTTTTGCAGGCTCTGGGTAGAGTAGGCGGATGAAATTTTCATCCGCCCCTCATCAAACCGTGCATGAGGTTCTCCCTCACACGGCTTTCCGAC
>NZ_JBCOME010000014.1:0-69593 GCF_040924365.1 Ruminococcus sp. 1001136sp1_2201st1_G3_2201SCRN_220225
CAGTACTACAACGAGAATCGCCAGCACCACCAGAACAATGGAAAAGATCAGGCTCACCGGTCTTGCAAATTTTGCTGCTGCACGTCCCCTCCTGTCTTCTTTTTCCTTTGCTTTTCCAAAAACATGCCGCTCAATAAATGCCATAGGTACATTCAGCACAAACGCCATAGCTCCACCCAACACAAATGGCAGAAGAAGTCCCCACACAATTTTCACATACTTCAGCACCACATCCAGATTCTGCACTCCCAGATACAGAAGCACTGAAAAAGCGATCAGCCACCTTATCTTTTTCATATTTTCCTTATTTAGTTCCACTATTTTCAACCTCCTCCTTTCTTTCTCAGTACACTTTTGTTCTGCATATCTTACCACAAAATCCACTTTTTGACCAGTTATCCCTTTCTTTTTCCCATCTCTTTTAATTCAACGTGTTACTGTTCCCTCCGTGACCAGTAACACGCTTCGCGATGCAAAAGAATCATGCTTTGCATGATTTCGCGCCGCAATTCTCTGGTTTTCTGTGAACTTTATTGACACTTTTCCACGTTAACGCTATAATATTGATTAAATATCGTTTGCTCTAGAGCGTGTTTGAAAAAGGCTTTCTGCAAGATGTGCGTCACAACTTGTGGGAGATTTTTTTATAATTATATTGTGGGGTTTTTCCCCGGCGAAAAGGAGGTATCTTCACTAAATGAAACAGATATCAGGCAATAAGCTGCTGGTAAAAGCACTGAAAGAAGAAGGTGTTGAGTACGTTTTCGGTTATCCCGGAGCATGTACCATTGATATCAGCGATGAATTATACAAACAGGATGATGTCACCGTAATCCTTCCACGTCACGAGCAGGCACTGGTTCACGCAGCCGATGCTTACGCACGTACCACTGGAAAAGTTGGCGTATGTCTTGTAACAAGCGGTCCTGGTGCTACCAACCTTGTCACAGGCCTTGCTACAGCCAATTACGACAGCGTTCCTCTGGTGTGCTTCACCGGTCAGGTAGCACGTCATCTGATTGGAAACGATGCATTCCAGGAAGTTGATATTGTAGGAATTACCCGCAGTATTACCAAGTATGGAGTCACTGTACGCAACCGTGAAGATCTTGGACGTATCATCAAGGAAGCCTTCTATATTGCACGTACCGGACGCCCTGGACCGGTTCTCATTGACCTGCCCAAGGATGTAATGGCTGAACTGGGCAGTGCAGAATATCCAAAGAACGTAAATATCCGCGGCTACAAGCCAAACACCAGTGTCCATATCGGACAGCTGAAACGTGCGATCAAAACACTTTCCAAGGCAAAGAAGCCTCTCTTCCTGGCAGGCGGCGGAATCAATATTTCCCATGCCAATAAGGTATTCCAGGAAGTAGTGGAAAAGACCGGTGTTCCGGTTGTAACTACTATTATGGGACGAGGTGCAATCCCTACCAACCATCCGCTTTTTATCGGAAACCTTGGCATGCACGGTGCCTATGCAGCCAATATGGCTGTAAGCAACTGTGACGTACTTTTTTCCATTGGAACACGTTTTAACGACCGAATCACAGGAAAGCTTCATGAATTTGCCCCTAATGCCCAGATTATCCATATTGACATTGACACGGCCTCTATTTCCAGAAACATCCAGGTAGATATTCCAATCGTTGCAGATGCAAAAGATGCCCTTGCAAAAATGTCCGAATACGTTTCCGACTATGCCAGCAAAAAATGGAACAGTGAGATAAACAGCTGGAAGCAGGAACATCCTCTTGTAATGCGTCCAAATGACAGATTAAGTCCGGTTGACATCATTAACCAGATCAACTGCCAGTTTGAAGAAGCCATCATTGTCACGGATGTCGGACAACACCAGATGCTGGTTTCCCAGTATGCTGAGATCACACCAGGCAAGCAGCTTGTTATGTCCGGGGGCCTTGGTACCATGGGATACGGTTTTCCTGGTGGTGTAGGAGCAAAGATCGGTAATCCGGACAAACCGGTTATCGTTATTTCCGGCGACGGTGGAATGCAGATGAATATTCAGGAATTTGCCACAGCTGTTCTGGAAGAGCTCCCACTGATTCTTTGTGTATTTAATAACGAATATCTTGGTATGGTTCGTCAGTGGCAGAAGCTTTTCTATGGCAAACGCTACAGCATGACCAATCTTCGCTCCGGTGCCCTTTCCCGCCGTACAAATGGCGAGGAATACCCGAAATATACACCGGATTTTGTAAAGCTGGCAGAAAGCTACGGTGCCAAAGGGATCCGGGTTTTCAATAAAAATGAGGTTGCCGCAGCCTTTGAAGAAGCAAAGAAAAATACCAAAGTTCCGACCCTGATCGAGTTCATCATTGATCCTGAAGAAATGGTTTATCCGATGGTAAAGCCTGGCGGAACACTGGAAGATTTAATTATGGATTGTTAATTAACAGGAGGTTTATCCAATGGCAGATAAAGGCATGAAAAAAAGATGGATTTCCCTCTACGTAGAAAACCAGGTAGGTGTTCTGTCCAAGATTTCCGGACTTTTCTCCGGCAAAAGCTATAACCTGGACAGCCTCACCGTTGGTACTACAGAGGATCCTACCGTTTCCCGAATGACCATCGGAACTGTAAGCGACGATGAAACGTTCGAACAGATCAAGAAACAGCTGAACCGAATGGTAGAAGTCATCAAAGTTATTGATTTCACCAATATGTTCGTCCGCATGAAAGAGATTCTTTACATCAAGGTTTTTAACTGCTCTTCTGAGGACAAAGTTGAATTATTCCAGATTGCTGAGACTTTCAAAGCCAGAGTCATTGATTACGGTAAAGACAGCCTGCTTCTGGAATTCGTACAGACAGCGACCAAAAATGATGCAGTTGTCAAACTGATCAAAGAAGAATTCGGCCGCATCGAAGTAGTCCGAGGTGGAAGTGTAGGAATTGAATCCATCAGCATGATGGAAAGATAATTTAAACGATGATGCCCCTCCTGTTAAAGGAGGGCATTTTTGTAAATTTTACGAGGGGATAATTCATTATGAAAAAACAACAAATACCATTAAAAAATTCACTGCTTCTCCTTTTGACAGCAACGATCTGGGGAATCGCCTTTGTAGCACAAAGTGAGGGCGGTGAAGCTGTCGGCCCTCTCACTTTCAATGCCACAAGAAACATTATCGGTTCTCTGGTGCTGATCCCGGTTATTTTACTGCTCAATAAAATAAATCCACAGAGCAATTCAGCTGATTTCACAGAATCCGACAGACAGCCAATGGCATCCAGCGGTTCAAATCCATTTTCCCGCAACAAAACCTTAATTGCCGGCGGCATAATCTGCGGTATCTGCCTGTGTCTTGCTTCCAACTTCCAACAGTTTGGCATCCAGTACACCTCCGTTGGAAAAGCAGGTTTTCTCACTGCATGCTACATTATCATCGTCCCGATCCTTGGACTTTTTATGAAAAAGAAATGCAGTCCTTTTATCTGGGTTGCGGTTGTAATGGCACTGATTGGTCTCTATCTGCTTTGCATCACAGACGGCTTTTCCATTGGAAAGGGAGACTTTCTGGTCCTGATCTGTGCTTTCCTGTTTTCCCTGCACATTCTGGTCATTGATTACTTTTCACCAAAGACAGATGGAGTAAAAATGTCTTGCATCCAGTTTCTGGTCTGCGGAATCCTCACTGCTATCCCAGCCATAATTCTGGAGCATCCCAATCTTTCTTCATTCAGTGGTGCCTGGGGCGCTACTCTCTATGCCGGCGTTATGTCCTGCGGTGTCGCCTACACCCTCCAGATCGTGGGCCAGAAAAATATGAACCCAACCGTAGCCTCCCTGATTCTCAGTCTGGAATCCTGCATCTCTGTCCTCGCCGGCTGGATTATCTTAGGACAGAAATTAAGCACCCGGGAAATCATCGGTTGTGTGGTAATGTTCGGGGCTATCGTTCTTGCCCAGCTGCCGCAGAAAGAAACTGCCAGTGAAAAATAACACGCTCTAAATCTTCCAAAACCCAAAGTAAGAGGTAACGCTTGAACCTTCCAAACGTTACCTCTTACTTATTTCCCCCATATCACCCATTATACAGCTGATAATATTTACCTTTCTGCGCAATTAACTCATCATGAGAGCCTCTCTCAATAACACGTCCCTGCTCCAGAACCATAATACAGTCACTGTTTCTGACTGTGGATAACCTATGTGCAATTGCAAATGTAGTTCTGCCTTCCATCAGCTTATCCATACCATCCTGTACAAGCTTCTCTGTACGGGTATCAATAGAGCTGGTAGCCTCATCCAGGATCAGAACCGGCGGATCTGCTACTGCCGCCCTGGCGATTGCAAGCAGCTGTCTCTGTCCCTGGCTTAAATTAGCACCATTATTGCGAAGCATAGTATGATAACCATCCGGCAGTCTTCGGATAAAGCCATCCGCATTCGCCAGCCTGGCAGCTGCAATAACTTCCTCATCTGTGGCATCCAGTTTTCCATAACGGATATTCTCCATAACGGTAGCAGTAAACAGATTAGTATCCTGAAGAACGATACCCATGGAACGTCTCAGATCACCCTTTTTGATCTTATTTATATTGATGCCATCATAACGGATCTTACCATCCTGAATATCATAGAAACGATTCAGAAGATTGGTAATTGTCGTCTTACCGGCACCCGTGGAGCCGACAAATGCAATTTTCTGTCCTGGCTTCGCATACATCTTCACATCGTGAAGCACGATCTTGTCATCACGATATCCGAAGTCAACGCCATCCAGAACAATATCACCTTTCAATTCGATATAATCTGTTTTGCCAGTGGCTTTGTGAAAATGCTTCCATGCCCAGCGTCCTGTACGTTTCTTGGACTCAACCAGCTTACCATTCTCTTCTTTCACATTTACCAGGGTCACATATCCGTCATCTACCTCCGGCTTCTCGTCCAGAAGGTCGAAGATACGCTTCGCTCCGGCAAGTGCCATAACAATACTGTTAAACTGCTGGCTTACCTGGTTGATCGGCTGGCTGAAGCTCTTGTTAAAAGTAAGAAAACTTGCCAGGCCGCCAAGAGTAAATCCACCCACACCATTTACTGCCAGCACGCCGCCAACAATGGCACACAGCACATAGCTGATATTCCCAATCTGTGCACAGGTAGGCATCAGCACGTTTGCAAATTTATTGGCATTATTCGCGCTCTCAAACAGCTGGTCATTCAGCTCATTAAACTTCTCAAGGCTTTCTTCCTCATGGCAGAATACCTTTACAACCTTCTGGCCTTCCATCATTTCCTCGATGTAACCATTTACAATACCAAGATTCTTCTGCTGCTCCATGAAATACTTGCCGCTGAGTCCTGCAAGATTCTTACTTGCCACCAGCATCACTCCAACCATGACCAGAGTCACGATGGTAAGAGGCACATTCAAAATAATCATACTTATCAATACACTGACAATGGTGATCACACTGGAGATCAGCTGTGGAATACTCTGGCTGATCATCTGGCGCAGTGTATCAATATCATTGGTGTAGATAGACATGATATCGCCATGTGCATGTGTATCAAAATATTTAACAGGAAGTGTTTCCATGCGCTCAAACATCTCATTTCGAAGATTGCGTAGGGTGCCCTGACTGACATAGATCATCAGACGGTTGTACGTATATGTGCACGCCACCCCAATTGCATAAAAACAGGCTACACGAAGAATTGCCATTGCAAGAGGATGGAAATCCGGAGTCTCAGATTGAAGCATAGGCATGATATACTGGTCAATCAAAGTCTTCATAAACATGGTTCCCTGCACATTGGCAAGAACACTTACCACAATGCCGATCACAACTACAATAATATGGATCCTGTAGTTCTTAAAAATATACCCCATCAGTCTTCCAAGCATCTTGCCCGGATTCTCTACCATAGGGCCTGAACGGAAGGCTGCCCCGCTGCGGCCTGGCTTCTTTATCGGTCTTTCATTGCTCATGCCTGCTCACCTCCTCTATTCTCATCAAAATCTCCACCACCCTTTATCTGTGAATTATAAACCTCCTGATAAATGGCATTGGTTTTCATCAGTTCCTCATGAGTTCCAAATCCGCTGATTTTTCCCTCATCCATGACAATGATCCTGTCCGCACTCTGAATACTGGAAATACGCTGTGCAATGATCAGCTTGGTAGTATCCGGAATTTCTTCTGCAAAAGCTCTTCTGATACGTGCATCTGTGGCAGTATCTACCGCACTTGTGGAATCATCCAGAATCAGTACTTTGGGTTTCTTAAGAAGAGCTCTGGCGATACACAGACGCTGTTTCTGACCGCCGGAAACATTGGTTCCGCCCTGCTCAATATAAGTATTGTATTTGTCCGGCATTTTCTCAATGAAGTCATCCGCACAGGAAAGCTGACACGCTCTGCGGCACTCTTTCTCCGAAGCCTCTTTATTTCCCCAGCGCAGATTCTCCAGAATGGTACCGGAAAACAGCACATTCTTCTGAAGTACAACTGCTACCTGGTTACGCAGACTATCCATATGGTAGTCACGCACATCCACGCCGCCAACTTTCACTGATCCGGAGCTCACATCATAAAGACGGCTGATCAGGTTTACCAGACTGGACTTGGCACTTCCGGTTCCACCGATAATACCAATAGTTTCTCCTGCGCGGATAGAAAGATTGATATCCTTCAGCACCGGCTCCTTACTGTCCTTCTTATAGCTGAAATCCACATGATCAAATTCAATACTTCCGTCTGCAACTTCCATAACCGGATCCTGCGGATCATGAAGATCTGCTGTTTCATTGATAACCTCAGTTACACGCTCTGCACTTGCTGCGCTCATGGTGACCATAACAAATACCATGGAAAGCATCATAAGGCTCATAAGAATATTCATACAATATGTAAGAAGACTCATCAATTCACCTGTAGTCAGACTGCCGCCAACGATCATATTCGCACCCAGCCAGCTGATTCCAAGAATACATGCATATACTGTAAACTGCATAACCGGCATATTCATAACTACCAGTTTCTCAGCTCTTATAAACATTTCGTAAACTTTATTGCAGGCTTTCTGAAACTTAGTGGTCTCATATTCTTCACGTACATAAGCCTTCACAACGCGGACTGCGCTGATATTCTCCTGCACGCTGGCATTTAAATCGTCATATTTTTCAAATACTTCCCGGAAATACTTAGTCGCCTTTTTCATAATAAATACGAGAAAACATCCAAGAAAAATAACGGCAATAAGGTAAATGCTGGCAACCCTTGCATTGATCATAAACGCCATCGCCATGGCACAGATCAGACTGGCCGGGGCACGGGTACACATACGCAGGATCATCTGGTATGCATTCTGCAGGTTGGTCACGTCTGTAGTCAGACGTGTGATCAGACTTGCAGTACTGAACTTGTCAATGTTTGAAAATGAAAATGTCTGAATGTTCGTATACATTGCTTTACGAAGATTACGGGCAAAACCGGAGGATGCGTATGCTCCGTATTTTCCCCCAAGAATACCGGTAACAAGTCCTGCAACAGCAAGAAGCGCCATAATGGCACCCTTTCTGTAAAGATAACTGATATTACCGGCTTCCACACCGTTGTCGATCATATCTGCCATTACAAGAGGAATCATTGTCTCCACCACAACCTCCAGTATCATAAATACCGGTGTGAGGAAGGAGGCCTTCTTAAACTCCTTTACCTGGGCAAGTAATGTCTTTATCATCAGGTTCTCCCCTTTCTTTTTTGTTAGTTTTCATCCCGCAGACAGCACTCTCTTTGGGCATTTTCCCGGATCATGTCCAGAACTTCCAGGAAGCATTCCAGTTTTTCCTGGGGAATATCAGACTTTAACACATCCTGGATCCTGTCAAAATTCTCCATAATTTCCATCTGAAATTCCATCCCCTTTTCCGTAAGCACCAGACGCTTCAGTCTGGCATCTCTTGGAATAGGTTCTCTGGTAATAAGCCCTTTCTTCTCCATTGCCTGAAGGATTCCTGAAGCAGTAGAACGCGCCATCTGAAATTCTGCTTCCAGGTCTTTCTGGAAAACAGCCTCTTCTGAATGTCGGTACAGATAACCAATGATCCACCCCTGCATGCGGTTAATTCCGGCTTTTTCATCCACCTTGGACTGATACGAATTCACCAGACGCCCAATTACCTGATTGAGAGTACGAACCTCATACCCTATTTGCCGTTCCGCCAGGCAGCACTCATCAAGACCCTTTTTTTTCTTTTTTTCCATATTTCCCTTCTTTCATATACTTCCATGCAAAAATAGTTCATATGCAAACTGTTCGGATTCGAACTGTTCGTGTACGAACTAATTATAAGGGGCATGTTTCTGAATGTCAATCCTGTTTTTCAATATCTGCTTTGCTATTTGCTCAAAAAAATACCAGAAGCAAAATTCCCATTGCTCCTGGTATCCCTTTTCATTTCGAATAAAAGCTCCACTCGCTTTCATCCACAGGCAGGTCTTCCATCTGATAATTCTCAATCCGGATGAAACTTCCCATCTCGATTTCCTGAATCATACGCTCAATTCCGGAAAGCTCTCCCTGAACTTCCATTTCCACTCTGCCATCCCACAGATTATCCACCCAGCCGGTAAGATCATTGGCTCTCGCCGCATTTTTTGCACGGTAACGAAATCCAACACCCTGCACCTGCCCGGAAAAATATATGTGCTTTCTCACTATCGCCATCTTTTGTCACTCCTTATGTTCCTTATGATATACGTCAATGGCGGCAGATGCAAGAATTTTTATTATTTTCCCTCAAAAATCTGAGCAATAGGGGAATCCGATGACAAAATAACGGTCTTGTTTTCTCCTTGCATAGAAGTTTTCAGGGCTTCAAGGCTTCTTACAAAGGAATAAAATTCACTTCTCTCATCTTCCCCATAAGCCTGGGAAAGAATTTTCATATATTCCTGTTCCCCTTCTGCTTTCAAAATCTCAGCCTGCTTCTTCGCATCTGAAATCTGAATGGTCACTTCCTTATCCGTCTTGTTCTGGATTACTTTTGCTTCTGAATCACCTTCTGCTTTATATGTAGCAGCAATATTATCACGCTCTGAGATCATTCTCTCATACACAGCTGCCTTATTATCGTCCGGCAGATCCAGCTGCTTTGTTTCAAATTTAATCAGCTCTATTCCATATTGTTTCATATTATCTCCAATGGCTTCCATCACCATATCCGATAATTCTCCGTCACGGCTTGTGATCACTCTGTCCTGGGAAAGACTGCTGATCACATTTTTTGTGGCATTATATACAGCCGTATTAATTCGACTCTCGCTGTTTTCCAAAGAAGAGTTCAGAGTCTGTGCAAATTTAAGGGGATCTGTGATTCTCCACAAAACATAGCTGTCACTGATCATGGTTTTCTTGTCCTTGGTAATCACATCAGATGCTTCCAAATCGTATAGTAATGTTTCCTTTGGTAAAGACTGTGTTCTTTCTATCAATGGAATTTTAAAACTGATTCCCGGTTCGCAGATCACTCTGTCAACTTTACCAAACTGACGGATCAGCTTGTATTCATTTTGCTGGGTTATGGTTATGGAAGAGCCGATTATTACGGCTCCGAGAATGCCTGCTATAAATGCCGCTTTTTTCATTTTCATAATTTTTTTATCCTTTCTGTCAGATACTTACCTTAACTTCACTTAGTTTCTTCATTTGTATCGTCTGCTGTTTTCCAGTCTCCGGCAAAAGAATCCAGCGGCAATATCTTTTCCACGCCACTTCCGTTGTCAATCACAATCTTCATACCAGGTAACACATCTTCCATGGTTTCATAGAACATTCGCATTTTTGTGGTCTCCGGATTCTTCACATATTCCTCATACATTGCATTAAATCTTGCCACCTCAGCTTCTGCCTCATTGATCCTCACCTGTTTTTGTGCCTCCGCATCCTGAATAATCTGGTCTGCCTGGGCTTGCGCTTCGGGAAGCTTTTCGTTCCTGTATTTATTGGCATTGTTAAGCGCCGTTTCCTTTCCCTGTTTTGCAGTTTCCACTTCTTTAAACGCTTTCATCACTTCTTCAGTAGGCGGCTCAGAATCCTGTATTGTTATGTTAACCAATTGAATTCCCAGATCCTGTTCCTCCATCTGATTCAAAATCATCTCTTTGATTTTGCTCTGGATTTCTCCTTTTCCGGTGGTCAGAACCTCATCCACGTTATAGCTTGCTATCACAGTTCGGATACAGCTCTGCGCAATATTTTTTAAAATATCTTCCGGCTGCTCAGAGGTGTAAAGATATTTTACAGGTTCTGAAATTCGATATTCTACAAAGAAATCCACATCAATAAAATTATAATCAGAAGTGATCATGATTCCTTCATTTTCCACCACCGCATTGTTCCCCATACTGTATCCTATTGGAAATCCCTGAATCGTGGTATTTACCTTCTGCACCTGCTGTACAAAAGGGACTTTGAAATGTAATCCCGTTTCAGTCACTGCCTTTGGCACTCCAAAGGTTGTGAGTACTGCCTGTTCCTGCTCCTGAATCTGGTAAGTTGCATCCAGAGCCAATCCCCCTGCCGCTATAAGCCCGGCAGCACCGATTGCCAGATATTTCATTTTTCCATTTCGCTTACTCATTTTTCTCCTCCATCTCTTTTACCAACAATAGTTTTCAAAAAGGGAGAATAAAAAAAGACTTTTATCCCAGGCACTGTCATAATGCCTGAAATAAAAGTCTCGCTGATTATCTCATAATGCGGGTAGTTTCATCTACCGTTCTGACGCATTTATGCACCATTCAGAAAAAACGGAATTCCATTTATCTCTTCATGGCCGCTACTCCCTTTTCTTTGAGCGATATCATATCATAAGTATTCATGAAATTCAAGATGTTTTTTATATTTTTTCACTTATCTTAGCTTCCACGCCCATAAATCCCCATTCCCGCCGTGATTGGCAGGTGTTTGACTCTTTCTACTATGGTTATGCCGATTTTTCAAAAAACAGGACAACTTTTCAGAGAATATGGATTTCTTTACATTAGCATGATACAATTAAGAAAGTAAAAAAACGAGACAGCAGAGATCATCCGGCTTGCTGATTGGGATACAGTGAAAACAAACAAATTTACAAACAGAGCAATAGCCTATCTTCTGAACTGTGAGAACGAAAAATTGCCCAAGGAAATAATGGTGGCATTTGAATAACGAGGGAGTGAGATATATGGAGCAATTACTGATTGTTGAAGATGATATCGGTTTGAATCAAGGCTTATGCAAAGCACTGAAAGCAGATGCTCGGCAGATCATTTCCTGCCAAGACCTAAAAACGGCGAAGGAACAGCTGCTTTGCGGCGGTGTATCCCTGATCCTGCTGGATATCAATCTGCCGGATGGCAGTGGGCTTGAGCTACTCCGGGAGGTCAAGGAAAACACACCCTATATTCCTGTTATTCTGCTGACTGCCAATGACACCGATCTGGACATCGTAGACGGACTGGAGAGGGGCGCTGATGATTACATTACCAAGCCCTTTTCTCTTTCGGTTTTGCGGGCAAGGGTGAATACCCAACTGCGAAAGCAAGCGTCAAACCAAAAAAATGCGCCGTTCCATATGGATCTATTTCACTTTGACTTTGAGGCTATGACCTTTTATGTGGGAGATTCAAAAGTGGAATTGAGTAAAACCGAACAAAAATTACTGCGTCTGCTTGTTGAAAATCGTGGTCGAACCATGACCCGTGGAGACCTTGTCGACCGGATCTGGACAGATGGCGCAGAATATGTGGATGAAAATGCTTTGTCTGTTACGATCAAGCGTCTGAGGGATAAGCTTGGTGCACAGAAATACATTAAAACCGTCTATGGAATCGGTTATAGCTGGGTGATAAAAGATGAATAAAGCCGGCATTGTGATCCTGCTGCTGTGTTTTCTGGCGGCGGCAGCTATTGTATTATGTGAGCGGAGAAAGGCCAGAAAAACGATGAAAGAAATCGAAAGGATGCTGGACGCTGCCATGACCGGCTCCTTTTCTGAAACCAATTTTGATGAAAGCCAGCTGTCTGCTTTGGAAACAAAGTTTGCACACTATCTTTCTGCCGCAGAAGCATCTTCTCGAAATGTAGCGCAGGAAAAAGACAAAATCAAAACCTTGATTGCAGACATCTCCCACCAAACAAAAACGCCAATTGCAAACCTGCTGTTATACAGCGAGCTTTTGATGGAGGAAACTCTGCCTGCATCGGCGAAGGCAAATGTGGAGGCGCTGTACAAACAATCGGAAAAGCTGCGATTTCTGATCGATTCTCTCGTAAAGCTTTCCAGACTGGAAAACGGGATCATTTCACTCTCCCCTCAGCAAGCAGCGCTGCAGCCGCTGCTTGAAAGCGTAGTAGAACAATATACTGCCAAGGCTTCTGAAAAAGGATTGTCTTTGCGACTGCAAGATACCGATGCTTTTGCTGTATTCGACTTCAAATGGACAGCGGAAGCGCTGGCTAATATCGTAGACAACGCCATCAAATATACAGAGCATGGCACCATTACTATTTCTGCCGTAAGCTATGAAATGTTTTCAAGGATCGATATATCGGATACCGGTTCGGGCATTTCGGAAAGTGAGCAAGCGAAGATATTTGCTCGCTTTTACCGCTCAAATAGTGTGCAGAAGCAAGAAGGTGTGGGCATCGGCTTATACCTTGCCCGACAGATCATATCCGGCGAGGGCGGTTATATCAAGGTTGCTTCCGTTCCGGGAAAAGGAAGTACGTTTTCCGTGTTTCTGCCGAAATAACAACAATTCCATCAAAATTGTTAGATTTCATTTTCCGCCGGAAAGAATGTGGAAAGAATCCTATGCGATAATCTGTATGTATAAAGGATCATTTCCTTTCATACATACAGATTTTTTCATGGAGGTACTCATTTATGGAGGTTTTACAGGCAAAAGCCCTGAAAAAGATTTATGGCTCCGGCAATAACGCAGTTCATGCGTTGGATGGAGTTGATTTAAGTGTAAAGAAGGGCGAATTTGTTGCAATTGTAGGCACATCCGGCTCCGGAAAGTCTACCCTGCTGCACATGCTGGGCGGGCTGGATCGTCCTACAAGCGGCACAGTCATGGTGGACGGACAGGATATTTTCTCCCTGAAGGATGAAGCCCTGACCATCTTCCGCCGCAGGAAAATCGGCTTTGTGTTCCAAGCATATAATCTGGTTCCGGTGCTGAATGTGTATGAAAATATTGTTCTACCCATTGAGCTGGACGGCGGCAAGGTCAACAAGGATTTCGTACAGCAGATCGTGCAGACCCTTGGGCTGGATGAGCGCCTGGATGCGCTGCCCAATCAACTCTCCGGCGGTCAGCAGCAGCGTGTGGCAATCGCCCGTGCGCTGGCGGCAGCACCCTCTATCATTCTGGCAGATGAACCGACAGGTAATCTGGATTCCAAAACCAGTCAGGATGTATTGAGCCTTTTGAAAGTCACCAGTCAAAAGTTCGCTCAGACAATCGTAATGATCACCCACAACGAAGAAATTGCGCAGATGGCAGACCGCATTATCCGTATCGAAGATGGTCGGATCGTCTCCCAGAACTAACGGGAGGTAGTTACGATGAATGTCAAAAACAGAAAATGTATTCGGAAGCTCAGCTTAAAGTCTCTTTATGCGAACCGCCGCCGCAATCTGATCGCCATTTTTGCCATTGCGCTGACAACGCTGCTATTTACGTCCATGTTCACCATTGTCTTGTCGTTGAACGCCAGTTATGAAACCTACCAGTTTCGGCAGGTAGGCGGCTATGCACACGGTACCTTTAAAGATGTTTCCCCCGAGCAGGCGGAACGTATCGCTGCCCACCCAAAGGTGAAGGCTGCTGGGGCACGGAAGGTGATCGGCATCACGGTGGATGGTGTCTTTTCCAAAACCCCTGCAGAGATCAGCTACATGGATGCCGACTGCACCAAATGGAGCTATGCCACCCCCACTACCGGGCGGATGCCCGAAAGCGGCAAAGAGGCGGCCATGGATACGGCAGCATTGCAGCTGCTTGGCGTGACGCCGGAGCTGGGCGCAGAGGTCACGGTTTCCTATTCCATCACGGACAAAGATCAAATCGCCTTTGCTGTAACGGACACCTTTACGCTGGTGGGCTATTGGGACTATGATGAACTAATGCCTGTTCACTACATCAACATCAGCTGTGATTACGCAGATGACATCGAAGCGCAGGCAGTGAAAACTGGGTTACAGCCTTTCCGCACCGATTTGAATGTCATGCTGGCTTCCGGCACAAACATTCAAGGGCAGATGGAGCAGGTGGACACCGATCTTGGCTACACATGGGACAGCTATACCGATCCCAACAGTGTCCGAATCGGCGTCAACTGGGGATATACCTCATCCCAGCTGGAGTCGCAGCTTGATCCGGAACTTGTGCTCGCCATAGCGGCTTTTTTGCTGCTGGTGATTTTTACCGGGTATCTTATCATCTATAACATTTTCCAGATCTCTGTTGCGGGGGATATCCGGTTTTACGGACTTCTGAAAACCATTGGCACAACGCCCCGGCAGCTCAAACGCATCATTCGCCAGCAGGCACTTCTGCTTTGTCTGATCGGCATTCCGGCGGGGCTGCTGCTGGGCTACGGCATCGGCGCTGTTCTGGTACCTGTTGTCTTGCGCTCCACCCAGTTGGAGGTTGGCATCACCACCATCAGCACCTCACCTGTGATCTTCCTTGGTTCCATGCTGTTTGCCCTGTTGACGGTGCTCTTGTCCTGCTCCAAGCCCGGAAAAATGGCAGCCAGGGTCTCTCCAGTGGAGGCTACCAAATATACGGATGTAATACAGACTAAGAAAAAACAGCGCAGCACCCGGGGAGCCAAGCTCCATCAGATGGCCTTTGCCAATCTGGGACGAAACAAGAAAAAGACGGTGCTGGTGGTGGTGTCTCTGGCACTGTCGGTGACACTGTTCAATGCGCTGTGTGCCTTTGTGGGCGGCTTCAGCATGGAGAAATATGTGTCCTCCATGACCTGCGCCGATTTTATCGTCAGCACGCCCGACTATTTCCGTTACAACCCGGCAGATGAATTCATCACGCCAGAACAAATCGAAGAGATCGCAGCAAACACAAAGGCCAATCTTTCCGGCACGGGATATGCTGTACGAAAACCCGCATACCTGTGGATGACGGAAGCTGCTCTGCGGCAGGACTATGCAAGATACGAAAGCGCCGAGCAGTTGGACAGCCATATGAGCCGGCTGGATCACCGGGGCAATATGGTGATGGGAGATACCAGGATCGAGGCTCTGGATAACAGTCTGTTTGACAAGCTGCAAGTGTTCGACGGAGATATTTCTCCTATGCTGGAGCCGGACAATAACGCCATTGCCATTGCGGTTTCTTTGGATGATTACGGCAATCTGCCCAATCTTGAATACTACCCAAAGGTGGGAGACACGATCACGGCTACCTATGCGGATGATGTGAAATATATTGACAGCCGCACAGGGGAACTCTGCAACGAAGATACACCGGAGGAGTACCTTCAGACAAAATTGTATGGAGCCAGAGATGTAGAGTACACGGTCTGCGCCTTGGTAGAACTTCCGTATTCCATGGGTTATCGTTATGGTGGTATTGGATATAACGCTGTTTTGCCTGTGGACACCGCACAGAGGGACAGCGGTGGTGCGGCCATTCCGATGCTCTACCTGTTCGACACAGCGGACGAAGCTGACGAGGCCGAAGCAGAGCAATATCTATCGAAGCTCACTGCCGGTGAGTTTTCGCCCTTGATGTATGAAAGCAAGGCCACGGCTCGCTCTGAATTTGCTCAGTTCCGGCAGATGTTCCTTCTGATAGGTGGTATCCTCTGTGCTATCATTGGGCTGGTGGGACTCTTAAATTTCTTCAACGCCATGATGACCGGTATTCTTTCCCGCCGCCGTGAATTTGCTGTGCTTCAGGCTGTAGGAATGACGAACCGGCAGCTCAAAACCATGCTGATCTACGAGGGATTGTTTTACGCAATGTCCTCCGTAGCGGTGGCTTTTATTCTGTCGCTGGCGGTGGGACCTCTTGCAGGAAAAATGCTGGGCAGTATGTTCTGGTTCTTTGAGTATCGATTCACCATTCTGCCTGTCCTGCTGACAATTCCGGTATTTCTTCTGCTGGGGTGGCTGATTCCTTGCATGATGTATGACAACGCAGCGAAATGCAGTGTTGTAGAGCAATTAAGGGATGCTCAATAACTGTTAAGCAAAAAACGGCCCTCTGCCAATGAAAAGGCAGAGGGCTGAAAATCTACGGGTTTATATTCCGTCACAGTTTTTAAATAGGTTTCGGGGTTTCGTTCAAAACAAGACAACCGTCTCGTGTATTGCACTCCCGCAATCCTGGTATCTTATAAAAACTTCCACGCTTCCACATCAAAAACGCCTCTTGGTGTAATTCGGATCTGCGGAATAACCGGCAAAGCCATAAAGGACAGCGTAATAAACGGATCATGACCGTCTTTCACACCCATTTCATGAGCTTTATGGATCATTCGCCCAAGAGTCTCATTGTCTTTCTCAAAACCATTATCACTCATCAGTCCCATTACAGGAAGGGCAAGAGTGTCAAATACTTTATGATTCTCTACGATCGTATAGCCTCCCTGAGTACGCATCAGTTCCCGCACAGCAAGCTCCATGTCCTCATCATTATCTCCGATCACAATAATATTATGGGAATCATGGGATACACTGGACGCAATTGCTCCACCACGGATACCAAAACCTCCGATCACGCCACAGCCGATTTTCCCCGTCATCTTATGACGTTCTACAACTGCAATCTTCTGATAATCGTCATCGGACTGGAATTTGCAGGGACCATCCCCTGCTTTCAGAGTTCCCTTTCTGGTAGTAATCTGTCCTTCTTCTGCCAGAATCACCGGAAAGATTCCATCTGCAGACTCCAGCTGAAATGCCTCTCTGGAAAATTCAGCCACATGCACTGTATTTTTCAATTCAGGGGCACACGGCTTTATAACAATCTTTGCATTTTTATCTACCAATTGCCCTTTAAAGTACACATCTTCTATGGTCACACTGACAAGATCCGAAAGAACCAAAAGATCTGCCTGTCTGCCGGGTGCCACTGCCCCCTTGTCTTTCAGTCCATAACAATTAGCTGCATTGATGGTTGCCATCTTAATAGCGGACACCGGATTCATGCCAAGGCGGATAGCTTTTCGCACGTTATGGTCAATATGCCCTTCCCGCTGGATATCCTCAATATGCTTGTCATCTGTGCAAAAGCAGAATCCGTCACCATTCATGTGTCTCTGTACCAGACCGCCCACAAGTGCCTCAAGATTTCGGGCAGCACTGCCTTCCCTTACGAGAATGGTAAGGCCGTTCCGCCGTTCTCGCATTGCATAATCAAAGAAGCTGCACTCATGGTCCGTAGCAATCCCTGCCATGGCATATGCCTGAAGATCTCCCTCTTCCAGAAACGGAGCGTGGCCATCACGGATTCTGCCCTCAAACAGTTCTAGCTTGTCATGCATGCTTTTCTCGCCCTGTACCACAGAAATGCTGTCCATTACTTCTCCAAGTCCAAGAATCCGGCTGTTATGAAGGTAAGGAACCATATCTTCAGCAGTAAGAGTGCATCCATTATCATCAATGGCAGTAGCAGGAACACAGGATGGCATCATCACATATACATTTGCTTTCACATCTTCGGTTTGATCCAGAATATAATCAATTCCTGCCAAACCGGACACATTGGCTGATTCATGGGGATCCACGATAAAAGTAGTGGTTCCGTGCCTGGAGGCAGCTGTTACCAGTTCAGCCGGTGTAACCAGTGTAGATTCCAGATGAAGATGGCTGTCAATAAATCCCGGACATACATATCTGCCGGCCAGATCACGTTCTTCTTTCCCATGGAAGCTTCCAATTCCTGCTATAATCCCATCCTGTATGGCAATGTCTCCGCGGATGATCTCTTCCGTAAAAACATTCACAATCCTCGCATCCTTCAATACCAGGTCTGCCTTTTCCAAACCTCTTGCAATTCTGGAATACTGCTGATATTTTTCCAAATTCATATATATCCTCCTTTCATTTATCAAATAATATTTATTGTACGCAAAAATATTTTGATTATTATTTATGATAGTAACACTTGTACAGTGAAATTTCAATGTAAATTTCAAAACATCCAGAAAAGACAAAAAAACACCAGAGATGATTTTTACTTTTAAATCACCTCCGGTGTTTCCATCAATTCTGCAGCATTGTTTTCATTTCCGACAGGATAGCCTTATCTCCATAATTTTCCCGGAATTTCACTTGCCATAATTATTTATCGTCTCCTGTAAGACGCAGAATATCCCTGATCTCATCCACATTCATATCGAGAATAACCGCCAGCTCATCAATGGTAAAACGGTTCTCCCCGTCATCGTCCGTCAGATCCTTCACTGCCGATTCCAGTTTCTCCACCTTTGTTACCAGACAATCATCCTGGAATTTCTGCTGTGTCTGCTCCTCAATGGCAGCGATGATTCCCTTGCGAAGCTGAAGACGTAGCCAAGCATCATCTTTACGTTCTGTCTCCGGGTCGGAAAGAGCCGTAAGCAGCACCACATTCGCCTCCTGAATCAAATCTGCAAGTTGAATCTCTGTACAGTTCATATCTGCGGCCATATTTGCCGCTACCGGCAGATAAATGCTGGTAAGAGCTGCCTCTGCAATGGCATCCCCATCTGCCAGATTCTCAAACAATGTGTGAAGCATCTCCGAACTTACTTCCTTACCGTTGCTTACCTCTGCCAGGTAATCCTTCAGATATGCTTCTTCCTCTGAAGTAAGCGGGGTGCTGGTTCCTTTTGACTCCGGTTCCGTCTCACCCACTTCCTCTGTCTCCACCGGGGCAGTGTCTCCCTCTATCATAATTCCCTGCAGTTTCAGATACTGCAGTACCTTTAACATCTGACTGGTCTCAAGATCAGTACTTGCAAAATGCTCCCGAATCTGCTCATGCGTCAGCATATTTCCATTCTGCTTTCCAAGCTCACAAATATTCCTTAATTTCTCCTGAAACTGAATAACGTCCATATTATTCCTCCATGCTTCTTCGTTGTGTAAACTATAACAAATCCGTCCTGTAAAATCAAGGCATTACTGTTCACTCCGTTCACAGTAGCGCGCTTCGCGATGCACAGAAAGACGAACCTTCTTGTGACAAGCACAAGAAGTAGCGTTTGCTGCGCAAACTTAACTCTCGGGTTTTCTGTGAACTTTGTTCACAAAAAACACCTCACGGAACGTTACCAGTGAACAGCAACAAACAAATTAAAAAAATGACCCAGATCTAATTTTCATCTCGAAAATCCGATCCAGATCATTCCTCATTTCCTGCGGATGACAGGACTTGAACCTGCACGTCGTAAACACCAGAACCTAAATCTGGCGCGTCTGCCAATTCCGCCACATCCGCATATATATTATTTAAAAAACCGGAATGCCCTAATCATAAGGCTTCCGGTTCTCATTCGCAAGTGAAGCATCGGGGATTCGAACCCCGGACAACTTGATTAAAAGTCAAGTGCTCTACCAACTGAGCTAATGCTCCATATAGGACTGGGCTAGCTGGATTCGAACCAGCGAATGCAGCAGTCAAAGTGCTGTGCCTTACCGCTTGGCGATAGCCCAAAGGCAAAGGGTGGATACAGGGATTCGAACCCTGGGCCTCCAGAGCCACAATCTGGCGCGCTAACCAACTGCGCTATACCCACCACAGCGTGTCAGAAGGGATTCGAACCCCCGACCCACGGCTTAGAAGGCCGTTGCTCTATCCAGCTGAGCTACTGACACATATCTCTCTTCATCAGAGAAGCGGGTGATGGGAATCGAACCCACGTATCTAGCTTGGAAGGCTAGTGTTCTACCATTGAACTACACCCGCATTTACGCTGAAACGGTAATGTTGTTACAGCAGTCGGGGTGACAAGATTCGAACTTGCGGCCTCCTGGTCCCAAACCAGGCGCTCTAGCCAAACTGAGCCACACCCCGATGTCTTACAACATCATTTCTATGAAGTTGTCGTTCCTTGTGCTCTCAAGAATTTCTTTTCTCTCGATCAAGGCAAGAGTTATTATATTATATGGTCTCCCATTTGTCAACACCTTTTTTATAAATTTTTATATTTTTTTCGAAAAAAGATGTAATTCCCGAAAACCCGCTAAAAATGCGGGTTTTCAGGCCCTCCACCACCTGCATTTTTCTCTTTTTCGACTATTTTCAAAAAAATATTTCAAAAAACATTTCATTTCCACAGTCAAACATACAAGTATTTTCAGTTACAAATACCGAATTTCAATTTCCGGCTCTTCCCCTTTATACAGCTCCATCACCGCATAACTTGGTCTGCGGCCTTCCTGTCTCGGAAAAGAAAGGCTTCCCGGATTGATCACCAGTACACCATTTTTCTTCTCCACCACTGGCTTATGGGTATGTCCAAAGCAAACAATCTCACAGCCTCTGGCTGCCGCCTCTTCCGAAACCCCATAAAGATCCATGGACACACCATAATTGTGCCCATGAGTCACCATGATCTTATGTCCTTCCAGCAAAATCTCATCCTCTCTTGGAAGATCACTGAAAAAATCATTATTTCCTGCCACAATGGTACAGGGACATTCTGCCAGCGCTTCAATAAAAAATTCCCTGCCCTCCACGTCGCCGCAATGAATCAGATAGTCAAAGGGCTGCTCCAAAGCTACTGCCATCTCCAGTGACTCATCTCTCCCATGAGTATCACTGACAACCAGCACCTTCATCGTAATTCTTCCTTTATTGCCTGCAAAGCTTTTCCTCTGTGGCTGATTTTATTTTTTTCTTCCATAGACAGCTCTGCAGATGTACAGCCATATTCCGGCAGGAAAAAGATAGGATCATACCCAAATCCATTGGCACCCTTTTCCTCATATCCAATACGGCCTTCCATGGTTCCACGCACAGTTTCCACTCTTCCGTCTGGAAAGGCAGCTGCAATAGCGCAGACAAAACGGGCTGTACGCTGCTCATCCGGCACGCCATCCAGCCTCTGGATCAAATTTGCATTCTTAATATGATAGTCTGTATTCTCGCCCATATAACGCGCAGAATAGACTCCTGGCTCCTTATTCAGATAATCAATCTCAAGTCCAGAGTCATCAGCAAGTACAATTTCGCCATCACTGGTAAGCTTGCTGATGGCAGTCGCCTTGATCACTGCGTTTTCCTCAAAGGTTTTGCCATCTTCCACAATATCAGCCTGAATCCCGGCTTCTTTCATAGATACCACTTCTGCATCCAGATCTGCCAGGATTTTACGGATTTCTTTCATTTTATCTGCATTTCCTGTTGCAAAAATTATCTTCTTCATTTATCAGTGCCCTCTTTCTTTTCCTGTGCCGCACGTCTTGGAGGCTTTGGTCCCAGGAACTGGTAAAAATATGTTTTCAACATTCCGTTATAGATTTTACGGTTCTTATCTGCCTTGCGTCCAATGTCATTCTCAGCTTTGTCATAAGAAGTGATCAGATACATTGACCACTTATCCAGACCGCGGTAGCTCTCACCGATCTCGCGGTAAAGCTGCGGCAAAGCTGCTTTTTCTTCCAGACGCTCACCATAAGGTGGATTCGTAATAATAAATCCGTAAGGCTTCGGGTGATGAAGCTCCTTCACAGGACGCTGCTGAAAATGGATCAGGCTTTCTACCCCTGCCATTTTTGCATTTGCCCTGGCTGCCTTCAGTGCCTCAGCATCTATGTCATAGCCCTGAATATCTGTCTCGATTTTCAGATTTACTCTGTCCTGAGCCTCTTCTACAGCCTCATACCAGCATCTTCTCGGCACAACCTGCTTCCAGTCCTCGGCAAGGAAAGAACGGTTCATACCCGGTGCAATATCTGCAGCCATCATAGCTGCCTCGATTGGAAAAGTACCGCTTCCGCAAAAGGGATCCACAAGACTTCTGTCCTTTTTCCACGGAGTTAACATAATCAATGCGCTGGCAAGAGTCTCTGTAATAGGTGCCTTCACGGTCATCTGACGATACCCTCTCTTATGAAGAGAAACACCGGAAGTATCGATTCCAATAGTTGCAACATCCTTCATAAACGCCACACGGATAGGAAAACTTGCTCCATCCTCCGGGAACCAGGACACATTGTATACGCCCTTCAGACGCTCTACAATGGCTTTTTTCATAATAGACTGGATATCAGACGGGCTGAACAGCTTACTCTTCACTGAATTGGCTTTCGCAATCCAGAATTTGCCATCTGCTGGAATGTAACGTTCCCATGGCAAAGCTTTCGTTGCCTCGAAAAGCTCATCAAATGTCTCAGCTTTCACTTCCGCAATCTTCAGAAGAATACGCTCTGTAGTGCGCAGAAAAACATTGGCATCTGCAATTCCCTGGGCATCTGCCAGGAAAGTAACCTTGCCATCCTCCACCTTGCTGATCTCATATCCCAGATCCAGTATTTCTCTTTTCAAAACCGCTTCCAGGCCAAAATGGCAGGGTGCGATCAGTTCAAATCTTTCTGTACTCATTCACCGTTTTTCCCTTCTTAAAGCACTATGCTTTTTACAATATTTCCGTCAAAATCCATGATGGAAAAAACACCGTCCTCAAGCATCGCATAGGTAGGCGGGTTTCCTTCTTTCGGAATGGATACGGAACCCGGATTCAAAAGAATGTATCCCTCCATCTGCTCTGCTTTCAGCACATGGGTATGACCATGGATCAGAATATCTCCCTCGCATAAAGGCGGAAGGTTATTCTGATTATAAACATGTCCATGCGTCGCATAAAGTGTCTTGCCGTCAATTGACAGAATACAGTAATCTGCCATCACCGGAAACTCCAGAACCATCTGATCCACTTCTGCCTCACAGTTACCGCGCACAGCATAAATTTTGTCTTTCATGGCATTCAGCATGGGAATTACCTGCTTAGGTGCATATTCTTTTGGCAGATCATTTCTTGGTCCGTGATAAAGCAGATCGCCCAGCAGAACCAGGCGCTCTGCCCCTTCTTTCTCAAAAGCATCCAGCATTTTCCTGCAATAGTAAGCAGAACCATGGATGTCAGAAGCAAACATATATTTCATAAACTTGGTTTCTCCTCTGTTTTTAGTGTTCGAATTGTCTCTCTCCTTTTCGGTTTACATAACCTCATGAAAAGGACATTTTTCTTCTTTACATTATCATGCCTTGATGGAAATTACAAGATAGTACTCTTTTGAATTTTTTCTCATATATCGCATATCAGATTTCTCCCTCTGTACTCCTTCATTCCCCCGATCACCGTTTTTGTCTTATATCCATTTCGCGCCAGAATCCTGGCCGCCTGAAGACTTGCCCCGCCCCGGTCGCAATACAGCACCAGTATTTTCCCTTTTGGAAAATCATATGTCTGCATTTCTTCAAATTCCTCATATGGCACATTTACCGCTCCCTTTATATGTCCGGTATGGTACTCTTTCGGATTTCTTAAATCTATAAGAAAGGAATCTTTCCGTCCAACATAATAATCCAGCATTTTTCCGGAAATCGGCTCTACAGGAAACATGGAAAATCCCCTTTTTTATCAGTATATCCGCAAATACAAAAAAGGTGCCAAAATGCACCTTTTTTAAGTATTGCTTTTCGCAACCTCCGCAGGGGACTTACTTGATTCAGTTAAATATGAAATAAGATCAGAAATCCGTTGTACATCTGCGGACTATTTCGCATGGAACACACACATTCTTTTCAATTTGTATTTCTCTCTCAAGAAGGTCTATCATCCGTTCCACTGTCTTTTTGCACATTACCCCCAGCTTACTGTCCACCGATGTAAGCTCAGGATCACTGCTGATTGCAAGAATTGAGTTATTATATCCGACGACCGCCAGTTCCTCAGGAATCGCCAGTCCCTTAATCTTTGCATACTTTACTGCTCCGATTGCAATTCCATCCTCCGTTGCAAGGACGCTGTCGAAATCGAGGATCCGGTTGTATTCAAGCAGCATATCCCGCGTATATTCAATGTCATTTTTGGTCTTGAATTTCAGATTTCCACGAATGGGATATCCGGCATCCTGCAATGCAGCTTCGTATCCCGCCATTTTCTGCCTGGCACTGTAGGATTCTGAATCATACATAAAAAGAATTTTCTCTTTTCCTCTCCGAATAAAGGCTTTCGTCACTTCATAAGTAGCCTGAAAATCATCCGCATAGGTGCAGTAAATATTATCGCCTGAAACCTTTGCGTTAATCATAAATATGGAAACCTGTTCCGCTGCCTCCCGAATATAATCTGTGTCAGATTCATCTTTACCATTTCCTGCATATGTAGAACCAACCAGTATCAGCGTGTCTATTTTCTTAGACAAAAGGAGTCTGACATAATCCTCCTTTTCTTCCTGTTTAAATCTGCTGCAGCCAAGAATACAGTCATATCCATGAGCATGAAGATTTTGCTCCAGATAAGATACTGCTTTTGCCATATAGATATCGTCAATATTTGGACAGATGATTCCTACTGTTTTCATCGACCCAAGACCAAGGCCTCTGGCAAACGCATTCGGCGTGTATTCATTTTCTTTCATAACCGCAAGAACCTTTTCTTTTGTCTTCGGGCTGACTTTCGGACTGTTATTGACCACTCTGGATACTGTTGCGATGGAAACATTTGCCAGCTTTGCAATATCATATATATTCACTATCGTTCTCCTGTTCGTTCTGGTAATAATAGAAAATAAGCTTTCTGATATCAATCATTTTACAGGTCAAACCCAAAATAGTCTACTGCATTATTGTATGAAATTCCACACACGATTTCCTTTAAAGTCTTATAATCAGCCGGATATTCTCCATTTTCCACCCATCCGCCAATAAGCTCGCAAAGAATTCTGCGGAAATACTCATGTCTGGTATAGGACAAAAAGCTTCTTGAATCAGTAAGCATGCCAACAAAGTTTGCAAGCAGTCCCAGATTTGCAAGTGATGTCATCTGTGCGATCATACCTGTTTTGTGATCGTTGAACCACCATGCACTTCCCTGCTGAATTTTACCTGCTGCCTCTGTTCCCTGGAAGCAGCCAAGGATTGTTCCAATTGCTTCATTGTCATTGGGATTCAGGGAGTACAGGATTGTCTTTGGAAGTTCATTTGATGCGATCAGAGAATTCAGGAAATCTGCTGTCTGAGCACTTGGCGCATAGTTATTGATGCAGTCATATCCGGTATCCGGTCCGAGCTGCTCATACATAAATGCATTGTTGTCTCTCTTGCATCCATAATGGATCTGCATTACCCAGTTCTTTTTCTGATATTCTTTTCCAACAAACTGCATAAAAGCTGTCTTGAAGATCATTTCTTCTTCTCTTGAAATGCTTTCGCCATTCAGTCTCTTTTTAAAGATCTCATTTACTTTTTCTTCTGCTGCAGGCGCATACATAACATATTCCAGTGCATGGTCAGATACGCTGCATCCCATCTGTGCAAAGAATTCCATTCTCTTAAGAAGGGCTTCTTTCAGATCTGCGAAATCAGCAATTTCAACGCCACTGACCTGTGAAAGCTTTTTCATGTATTCCGGATATTCCGGTTTTTCCAGATTCATTGCCTTGTCCGGACGCCATGCAGGAAGCACTTTCACCTCAAAGCTGTCATCCTCTGCAAGAACTTTATGCCATTTCAGATCATCTACCGGATCATCTGTTGTGCAGATTAATTTTACATTGGACTTGCGGATAATGTTTCTTACAGACATATCATCTTCCTGAAGCTTTTTGTTGCACAGGTTCCACACTTCTTCAGCTGTATCTCCGTTCAGATATCCTGTATATCCGAAATATCTCTGCAATTCCAGATGGCTCCAGTGATAGAGCGGATTTCCGATTGCTTTCCCAAGAGTTTCTGCCCATTTCTGGAATTTTTCACGATCACTGGCACCACCTGTAATGTAGTACTCATCTACTCCATTTGATCTCATCTGACGCCATTTATAATGATCGCCACCAAGCCACACCTGGGTAATATTCTCAAACTTACGATCCTCTGCAATTTCCTGGGGATTGATATGGCAATGGTAATCTACAATTGGCATTGTCTCTGCATACTCATGAAATAACTTTTTTGAAGTTTCTGTTGAAAGTAAAAAATCTTTGTCCATAAATGCTTTCATAAAATAATTCTCCTCTCCTTTCTATCCGTTTCAACAAAATGTAAGGTCTTACATTTTATTTACAGTATACGACAAATAAGTATCATTTTCAATTCACGAAGTATTTGCAGAACAGACAAATTTTCGCACTACACATTGTGTATTTTTACCATTTTCAGCTTTTTTTCCATTTCCTATTGACGTTCCCGTTTTGTTGATGTAATTTGTATGTAAGCTCTTACATACATTATTTTCACATAAAGGAGGTTGTTGATTTCTTGAAATCTTTTATTAAAATTAATCCTTCAGATAATGTAGCCGTTGCGCTTCAGCCTCTGGCGAAAGGCACTGTGATCAAACTTGATAACTCCACACTCACTCTTACAGAAGAAATCATGCAGGGACACAAGTTTGCATTAAAAAGTCTCAAGCCTGGTGATTCCATTATTAAATATGGTAATCCCATTGGACGTGCAACCGCAGAAATTCCTGCAGGTTCCTGGATTCATACTCACAATTTAAAAACAGGGCTGGGAGATCTTCTTACTTATACATATAACAAAACTATCACAGAGCTTCCACACCGGGAGCCAAAGTTCTTCCAGGGCTATCGCAGAAAAAACGGTGGTGTTGGTGTACGCAATGAAATCTGGATCATTCCTACAGTAGGCTGCGTTAACAATGTGGCATCTGCTATTGAACGAGCCACACAGAAGTACATGACAGACCAGATTGATGGTGTCTGTGCTTTTCCACATCCTTACGGATGTTCCCAGATGGGTGATGATCAGAATAACACACGTCAGATTCTTGCTGATTTAGTGAACCATCCTAATGCAGGCGGTGTTCTGGTTCTTGGACTTGGCTGCGAAAACAGCAACATCGATGAATTAAAGAAATTTATTGGGGACTATGATCCTGAGCGTGTACGTTTTCTCGTTGCCCAGGAATGCGAAGACGAGATCCGTGATGGTATTGAAACTGTCAAAGAACTGATTTCCTATGCATCCTCATTTAAACGTGAACCAATCCGTGCATCTGAACTGATAATCGGTATGAAATGCGGCGGCTCTGATGGTTTGTCCGGAATCACGGCAAACCCTACTGTTGGTGCATTTTCTGACAAACTGATTTCTATGGGAGGATCTACAATTCTTACAGAAGTTCCTGAAATGTTCGGTGCTGAGGAATTACTTATGAACCGCTGCGAGACAGAAGATCTGTTCAACCAGACAGTTGCCCTTGTCAACGATTTCAAAAACTATTTTAAAAGTCACAACCAGACCATTTATGAAAATCCTTCTCCTGGAAACAAAAAAGGCGGTATTTCCAGTCTGGAAGATAAATCTCTCGGATGTACGCAAAAATCCGGAAGTGCACCTGTCATGGGAGTTCTTTCTTATGGAGAACCTGTAAAGGAAAAAGGATTAAACCTGCTGAGTGCACCTGGCAATGATCTTGTCGCCTCTACTGCCCTTGCTGCATCCGGTGCACACATTGTACTTTTTACCACCGGACGCGGAACACCATTTGCAAGTCCTGTACCTACAGTAAAAATCTCCACAAATAACCAGCTTGCAAAAAAGAAGCAGAACTGGATTGATTTCAACTGTGGAGTCATGGTAAATGATACTCCTCTTGATGAGCTTTCAGAAAATCTTCTGGATTTTGTCCTTGAGATTGCATCCGGAAAGAAATCAAAATCCGAAGAAGCAGGTTTCCATGATATGGCAATCTTCAAACAGGGCGTTACTTTATAAAACATAAATCGAATTGCGGAAGCAGCGTAGCTGCGTAGCAATCCGGATATCAAATGAGTGTCAAAAGACCTTTTAACACTCATATCATTATATATGAGGAAAAATGAAAATGAAAAAATTATCTTATGCTGTTTTAAAAGAACAGGGCTATGATGGATACCTTCTTGAATCAGCGCCGGAACGTGTACTTCAGTTTGGTGAAGGAAACTTCCTCCGTGCATTTGTAGATTATTTTATAGATGAGTTAAACGAAAAAGCCGGATTCAACTCCAAAGTTGTTCTGTGCCAGCCAATCGCTCCAGATCTCGATGACAGGTTCAACGAACAAGAGGGTCTTTATACCTTATTTCTCCGTGGATTCCAGGATGGCAAAAAAATAAATAAAAAGCGTGTTATCTCCTGTGTAAGCCGTTGTCTCAATCCATATAAGGATTTTGAAGCAGTTCTCGCATGTGCAGATAACCCGGACCTCCGTTTTATCGCATGTAATACAACAGAAGCCGGAATTACTTATGATTCTTCCTGTCAGTTTACTGATGTTCCGGCTGGCAGCTATCCTGGAAAACTTACTCAATTTATGTATCGCCGTTTCCAGAAATTCGGTCAGGAAGCCGGCAAAGGATTTATCATTCTTTCCTGTGAGCTGATCGATGATAATGGAAAAGAGCTTGAAAAATGTGTATTAAAATATGCTGAACAGTGGAATCTTGGTGAAGACTTTATCAACTGGATCAAAGCTGAAAACATCTTCTGCTCTACACTTGTAGACCGTATTGTAACAGGTTATCCAAGAAATGAAGCTGCTGCAATCTGTGAAGAACTTGGCTATAAAGATAACCTGATCGACACAGGTGAAATCTTCGGCTTCTGGGTAATCGAAGGACCTCAGTCAATCAAAGACGAATTCCCGGTTGACAAAGCGAACCTTCCAATCCTGATCACAGACAATCACAAACCATACAAGCAGAGAAAAGTACGTATCTTAAATGGTGCTCATACCTCCTTTGTACTGGGTGCTTACCTTGCAGGACAGGATATTGTCAGAGACTGCATGAACGACGATGTGATCTGTGGATTTATGAACAAAACTATTTATGATGAGATCATCCCTACTCTGGACCTTCCAAAAGCAGAGCTCAAAGATTTTGCCGCTGCTGTTACAGAACGTTTCAAAAACCCATTTATCGATCACGCTCTTCTTTCCATTTCTCTGAACTCTACATCCAAATGGAAAGCACGTGTTATGCCGTCACTCAAAAAATATGTTGAACGCAAAGGTACACTTCCTGCATGCATCACAGCTTCTTTCGCCTTCTACATTGCATTCTATAACGGATATGCTATGAGCGAAGACGGACTTACAGCCAAAAGAGCAGCTAATGAATACACTGTAAAAGATGACAAAGCAGTTCTCGAATTCTACCTTGCACATAAAGATGATTCCGCAGCGGATCTTGTTCATGCAGTCTGCACCAATACTTCCTTCTGGGGCGAAGATCTGACACAGATTTCCGGATTTGAAGCAGCTGTATGCAATTACTTAACTCAGATCCGTGAAAATGGTGCGTATGAAGTAATGAAAGCACTGGCTTAAATATATTACTGAATCATAAGTTCTTTCCATGATTGAAAGCGACGGTGCAGGACGCGTGCAACGTTAGAGCGTGTCTGAAAAAGGCTCTGGATTTTCTTCCGCATTGCTCATCAAAAACCTCCGGCATACATTAAACCTCCCAACATGGGCGCAGAGTCAACAGACCCTGCGCCCTTTCTTAAAATATTTTAATATCTGGAAGTAGTATCTTCCCCAGACTCGTAAGAATTACGACTCTTGTTTTTGCTGCTGTTTTTTGAGTAAGAATTCTTGCAATCCTGAGAATTCATCTCATTTTCATAAGATCTGTTTGTTGAATTTTTGCTGTTCTTGTTTTCAGACTCATAATTTTTTGCCATTTGAGTATTCCTCCTGTTGAATGCCGCTGTTCGCGTTCTGTTCCGCACCCAGCAGCTGTTTTCAAATTACTTTGTGTATTGTAACCAATTGCAGAAAGAATATTCATCAAAATGATATTGCTTTTTTTTCCAATTTATATTATAATTGGCTTTGTAAAAGAATTTACCCTTCAAAAATTTTTTTACATAACCCCTTATTTAATTATTTATACTCCCCTCGAAACACCCGGTAGCTCCCCTACCGGGTGTTTCTCTTTGGATTTATAAGGGTTTGCGGGGTTTTGGGGTTCACCATTCTCGTAATATTTCTGTAACATTTACTCCCCGTACCCAAAATATACCCAAGATTGCATTTCAAGTACCCAAATCAGTTTCCTCCGACGCAAAAATGAGGGCAGCTTTTAACCACCCTCACTCAAATTCTTCAAAAACAGAAATTGTTTTTTTCTTTCTTCCCATGTATAATTAAGCAAGAAAATACGCAAGTTAATAAGCAAGTTAATCATTATACACGGAGGTATTTTATGGGAGATTACGCACCACCTTTTACCATTACCAACAAAATACTAACATATGTGTCCTCTATTTCAGAAAAAATCGGACGCATTACAGCTACCAGCAGCCTTGAATCCAAGCCGCACCTTAGACGAAACAACCGCATTAAATCCATCCACTCATCTCTGAAAATTGAAGCCAACTCCCTTTCTTTAGGACAAGTCCGGGATGTAATAGGGGGAAAAACAGTTCTTGGAAAACAAACAGAAATACAGGAAGTAAAAAACGCATACGAAGCTTATGAATGCCTGTCAGAAATCGACCCTTACAGTATCAAAGATTTAAAAACATTTCACGGCATAATGACCAGATATCTTGTAAATGAATCTGGGGACTTCAGACATGGGGAAGAAGGCGTTTTTAATGGTGACCAGTGTATTTTCATGGCTCCACCCGCACACTTTGTTCCAGAATTAATGAGTGATCTTTTTAACTGGATGAATAAATCCAGAAACACGATCCATCCTTTGATTCTTGCCAGCGTGTTCCACTATGAATTTGTTTTTATCCATCCATTTTCTGATGGAAATGGCAGAATGGCAAGGCTATGGCACACCGCTATTCTCGCAAAATGGAAGCCTATATTTGAATATATTCCTATCGAAAGCCAGATTGAGAAATTCCAGACTGAATATTATGACGCAATCGCCCAATGCCATAGGGCAGGCTCTTCCACTGGCTTTATTGAATTTATGCTGTCACAGATTGATAAAATCCTGGATGACATCCCGGCCCAAATCAATGAAGAAAACCATCTGCTCTCAGATTATGTTCAGAAACTACTTTCTGTAATGGAGTATGACATTCCTTATACCAGCAACGCACTAATGAAAAAACTAGATTTGAAATCAAAAGAAACTTTCCGAAAAAATTATTTACATCCTGCCATTAAGCTTGATCTGATCCGCATGACTATCCCGGATAAGCCCAGGAGCAGAAGTCAGAAATATATTAAGCTTTGAACCCAAGCAGACTTTCTGGCAGAAAAATTCAAGGGGGGACTTTGCTCCCCCTTGCTAAAACATCGCTGCTAACTTGTTAATTTCCTCAGCCTTCTTGTCCGGAAGTACATGAGAATAGATATCCAAAGTCATCGTGATTGACTTATGCCCCAGAATTTCCTGCATGACCTTTGGCGGGATTCCCCTCTCAAAACCGCGTGTTGCAAATGTATGACGAAGCGAATGGGGTGTATGCTCTCCAAACGTGTGTCCGTCCTCCCTGATTTGAACTATGATTTTTTTCATGTCCTGATACAATGCATTCTCAGAAATGCACCTTCCAAAACTGCCTGTAAACACCAGATTTTCAAAACCTGGCTCTGGTCTCCATTTATCACCCAGAAGCATTCTTGTCGCGAGCTGGCGCTTCCTGTGCTCTCGCAGTACGGTCACCAGATTGTCAAGCATTGGAATGTCCCTTTTGCTTGTTTCAGACTTTGGCTCATCAATCATATATTTTACTTTAGCCTTCGCTATGTACTTCAAAGTCCCATTCACATGTATAATTTTATTATCAAAATCTATGTCTGCCCATTGCAACGCACGCAGTTCTCCGTTACGCATTCCCGTTCCAAGGGCTACCATATAAAGATCATAGAACTGACTGTTCTTCGAATATCTCATAAACAAATTCTGTTCTTCTATCGACATTACTCGTATCTTCTTTTTCTTCTTTTCTTTCTTAACAGAAGTGTTCTTAACAGGATTTCGCAGTACCATTCCATTGCGTACAGCCTGTGTATACATCCCACTCAATATAACCTTCACCAAGTTAATGGTCGTGGAACTATAACGACGTGCCATATCATTAAACAACTTCTGTATGTGTTCTCCTCTGATATCTTTCAAGTGCTTTCTGCCAAAGGGTTCTTTGATATGTGATTTATATTCATCCAGATATACCTTGTAAGTTCCGTATTTTACACTGTTCTTTTTATACTCTTCCATCCATGTATAAAACCAGGAATCTACAGTCACATTGCTTTCTTTCGCATAAAGCCCATGCTCAACTTCATATCTTTTTTCAGCAATTTCACTCTGAAGCAATTTGAGATTTGTATTGTATAAAGTATATAATTCTCCTTTATAGGTAAAACGAGCTTCATATAGTCCACTTTTTCTACGCCTTATACCCTTGGGTAGCTTTTTTTCTTTAGAATCTGTGCTCATATTATCCCTCCAGTTTTCAAGTGCCCTCCAGCATTTACTGGAGAGCACCATAGACATCACTTTAAGTTTGTTACATCTGAAAGATACTGATTAACCTTTGGCATATAAATCAGTACCCGCCTTCCAATTTCAACCCGCGCCCCAGACTGGCGTGCGATCTTGTCAGCGGTGTACTGTCCACAGCCCAGAATTTTCATAAATTCCTTCCGGTTTACACATACCGGAGTAGCTGAAATCTCATTAATAGTATATTTACCATAGTAAATAGCATTAAACAGTTTCTGAGAAGCTTTCTTACGCTGGTTGTAAGTTGTTCCAGCACTTACCGGTACAGCCATAGCAAAACACAAAATAACAGAGATTAATAATACAAACAATCTTTTTTTCCTTGACATAATAGCATCCTCCTTGTATAAAAGTTTTTAGACAAAAAAGTATACACTTCTCTGACCTGATAACATATACCTTTACAACATATGCTTAAAATCCAATAATTAAATACTGTCACTCTTCAGGATATAAATAAAAATAGTCTCCAAATCTTGGAATAAATGTTTCAATGTACTCTTCCTCTCCATTAATATACGGAGCTAAGCTCATACAGAATGTTTCTGACTGAATTTGAGATACATTACTTGGAAATGCAGTACCAAGTTCAACTAATTCCTTGCCTTGCCATATAAATTTGTAAGTATAGTAGCGACCATCCGGATCATACTCCATAGTTATATATGAATCATCTCCAGCTAATCCACCTGTAATTTTATATTTCCCTGAAAAATCAGCTGCCCTTAAATATATATCATATGCCGATGAGTTTTTATGGAAAATCTGATAATCTCCTGTATCGGGATCTGTAAACGTCAGTGTATCAACTGTATCATCAGTTACATCCGAGCAAGTCATTTCAAGAACTTTTGTTCTTCCACTTTGATATATATCATATGTATCATCAGTTTCAAAGTCCATTTCTGCCATAAGTATAATATCATCACTCAAAATAATATCATAAAACCTATTGTATAAATCAATAACAGTTATCGTTGTCCCATCATCCGCAATATATTCTCCCTCTGGATGTATATCTCCCCATAAATGAGTTGGTCCCTCCCAAGCAGAACTAACAGAAAACTTCTCCAGGCAAATTTGTATACTGGAATCTGAATAAATAAACCTACTACTATTTTCATCAAATGCTAAAAAAGCTCCATTATCATCTACCCATTTTTCCCCATCCGAATCAAAATACAATTCTACAGGATGTTCATTTGACGCATATAAATCATCCCCAAGTAAACTCTGCATAGAAACAAAAATGCTATCGCTTTCTCCTGGATATATGCAAATATAAAGCGTATCTCCCAGTCCCGAACCATAATATAGTTCTGACTCTTCACACGATGGTATAGTATAATAAAAACCATATGGGTCTCTAATATCTCCTAATAGTCTCTTCTTTGTTTCATTATACCAATCATCAGAAGTATCACTTTCCGATTCTGCCAGACTAGCAGTATAAGTATCAAACGCCTCTACATTTTTCATCGGAATAAACATCCCAGAAATCAGTAAACATATACCCGATACTGTTTCTATTGCTTTTTTTCTCATAAGCCCCCTCCTTTGTCATCCTTCTAACAACGAATAATCATTTGCATACGCGGTCATTATTTCATTCGGATATGTGATATAATTCTCATCATAATTTATGCTGTCCGATAAAATCAATTCTTCCTCTAGCTCTGAACCATTCTTTGTGATTCGTGTAACCTCTTCTAAGCCTTGATTTCCCCAGACTGCATAAATTCCATTGCCATCCGGAGCTTCGTATAACACAACCGGTCTGGCAAATGATCCAATTCCAAGTCCCAACCCATAGTCATTCACACAATATACATCATTAATCCAATCTGCATTACATGTACCTTCTGAAAGAATCAGCTCTTTTACACCATCATTGTCAAGATCAAACAGAGTATATTTGCAAGACTCTCCATAATGTTTATATGCATCTTCAAGTATATACTGGAATGCTGCACGATAATTCACAGTATTTCCTGATGATTCAAGTACACATGAATATGTTTCCGAACTAATACTTGGAATTTTAATTTGTATATCAGAACCATTCAATATGTAATCCGAATAATCCATTATAAAATCAGCTGACACTATTCTATATCCAAGATTCCCAGTACAAATTGCAGTTGAAGAACTTGTATCAATGCTTGTTCCATTTACAGATATATCATAAGAAAATAATTCGCTTTCTTTATCATATTTCAAATTTATAGTAGCATTAAGATCTTTAATACTATATGTACCAGAATATATATCTTGATTCAATGCTCCATCAAAATAATCTTCTGAACGTTTTAGATAATATTCATTTTCATCTTCACCTAACAACGAATATACGCGAATGGCAGTTGCAATTCTATTTTCATCTAAATCTACTCCATCAATATAATACTCCGTACCATCTATATTAATCGTGAAATCATTATAAATATATTCGCCAAGTGTCTGTTTTTCTCCAATTACGGTGGTTGTCCCATCTTTCGTTTCTAACATGACGCAATAGTATTTCGTATTATATAAGTTGTATATATACACCGTCAAACCATTATTCATCCCAACTTCTGACACAAAGGCTCCTTCAAGCATAGGATCTTGATAGCTATATTGTTGGTGCGAGCTGTCATACAAAGCAGCACTTTCTGATGTAATTTCTTCTAAGCAAACTCTAATTTTGTCGTTCGTAAAAACATACTTACCTAAAGCAGAATCGTATTCCAACAAAATATTGCCTTTGCCTTCCCATCTTTCTTTTTCTGAATTATATTTTACTTGTATCGTATCGTCTAAGCTATCATTTATAGCTGCTGTAATATCAATAATCGCATAATTTTCCTTGTTATCCAAAGATTTTGATATTACAAATATAATGCTGTCGTGATGTTTTTCTCCCCAGTAATCATCCATATCCTCGCATTTAGGTGTTGTATAGTATACACCGTAAGGATTAGAGATTTTCTCCGCTATATTCTCTTCAGATTTTTTCCCAAATCCCTGTATAGCCTTTAATCCTGTTTCTGGTTCATTGTCCTGTGCCTCCTGTATTTCATCTGGCTGTTCATAATCATTGGGTTCTGAATAACTTTCATCATCATTATCATTTGATTCTGCAAAATTTTTCACACTGGTATCTGATTCTGCAAAACTGTTTTCTGTATAATCGTTACTATTCGTATACGATTCATCACTTGAGCTATCCTCATCATAAGCCAAACTATTAGCACTAACAGCTACATATGCCATATTTCCACATAACGCAAAACCACACAGACTAAGACAAGTCCACTTTATTCCCCATATAAGAAATCTTTTCATTTATTCCCTCCATTTTTCAACCATTTACATCATTTTTTTATGGCAAACAATTAAGTATTCGCTCCTTAATCTTCTTCCATACACCCCCAATCTTTATATCCTTATCAAATTTTCTATGTACAGTTGAAATATTCCATAGTAATTCCACTCCCTTAGGTATCATCACCCAATCTTTCACTTTATACGCCCAACGTAAGCAAACCAACAAAAAGTCTACATAAAACTCGACACTCGTCCAATCTGGAGCCCCCTCGAAAAGTTCAAGAACTTCTCCTGCATATCTTAAACAAAGAATCCCACATAAAATTTCAACAACCGGATACAGCCAGCTTAATGCATTCTCTAAATCGCTCAAAATTGTTCTACTAATACCAAATGTTCGCATTTCAGTGTTCCCAGCGTATTTTTCTATAAGCCATTCTCGAGCTTTCGTTAGCCCTGCACATATAACAACATAAAATACAAAACTTCCCCAGAATCCATCCAATATCTTCGGAATACCAGTTGCAAGCATTTGCCATGTAAAAATTAGTTCTGCAATACTTAGCCCAATTACAGTAGGAATCAAAAATTGCATTAGAAAATGTTCATATGGTGGTATCTCTAAATTTTCAATATCGCAATGCACATTCCCTGCTTTACTACTATTTTGCGATTTATCCTTATTAATCAATATGCACCCACATTCAGAACAATAGCGTTTATCTTCAGAATAATATTTATTACATTTTTCACAATACTTCATATTTTACTTATCCTTTGCCAAATATTTTTCAATATCTGTGTTATCCAATTTCAATATATCTTGAACAGTTAAATCCATAGACGATATATCAGTTCTGAATTTATCCACATCGTCTAACAAAATTTCACTTAGTCCATATGTATTCAGATAATCTTTCAACTCATCTGATATGTAATATGTATCTCCATCAGACATAAGAGTATATTCATCCTTTCCAACATCATACATTAAAATAGATATATTGCCTTCCGAAGTATCGACGTCAAGATATATATTTATCTGATTTTTATTAAAAATATATGCAAATGTTCCATCATTTCCGAGATTATCCGTATCAAACCAGCCTGAAAGACATTCTTGTATTTCTGGCTCTGTAATTCGTACCGAAACATTTTCATCCGAATATTTAATTTTCCATTTGTCTCCGTTGCAAAAACTATATATTGTGCCATCCCACTGCTCAAAATATTCAGATTGCAATGGTGCATTTTCCTTGAGCTCGGTGATTATATCAATCTTTTCCTGACTGAGCTTATTTTTATTCTGACTTCTGGAAACAGCATAACCAACAACACATAATGCAGCTACAGCAATAACAACATTTCTTATCAAATGAGATTGCTTTTTAGGAACACCTGGATTTTCAATAACTGCCCCCTTTGGGTTTCCACTATTTTTCTGCACAGTCTTTTCTTCTGTGCTTTCTCTCTGATTTACCTGTTTTTCTTCCATATTATCTTGCATGGTACTTCTTTTGGGTATTTCCTGTTCGGGTATTTCGTCAGTTCGTATTTCATGCGAAATCTCTTCCTCAACTTTTTCTTCTGTTCCTACCAACTTGGTTCCACAATATGGACAGAACTTATTACCTTCCTCAATTAACTTACCACAATTTTCACAATACATATTCTCCCACCCTTTCCTAGCATTTGTTTTTATCGTTATTTTTATACGTTTATACGTATTATTTTACAATATATTTTGTTTAATCTCAATAAAAAAAGACATTGAATATAGCTTTTTTTCTATAGTTCAATGTCTTTTCCTTATTATTCTTTAATCTTTGGCTGTGAATTAACCGGATTGATAGAATCTTCCTTTCTAATTGAATCCTCATTTTCTGATAATGATTTATTCATTTTTTTATTGATATCCATAACATTACGAACCAGCATGACGCCCATCATCTGTAATTCAAAAATGAAGCGCATTGTTATTGGTCCAACGATTAAAAGTACCAATCCAGTTGTAAAGTTACTCTGATCCCCGAAATACGTTTCAGTAACTGAGAACATCATAAAAAATCCAAAACATACGCACATAACTGTTCCCACTACAAATAAGAACTTTAAGATGTCCTCTATATACAACCTCTTAAAATTAAAATAATTATGTAACCACTGTAAATATTTGTTGTCCAGTTTGCCATCATATTTCTTTGGCAATACCTTCACATATAACAGCACGATTGCTGCTACTGTTGCGATCATTCCTATTGTTGCTGCAATTCCAATTGACATAAAGCAGTCCCCCTTCTTTTCTCTTATGTACTTACTATTATAACAGCTTTTTTTCGTTATTCAACTAATATTCGTTATTTAAATACGATATAGCATATTATTTTATCACTGTTTTTCCTCTACTATAAACCATATACTAACAGAAAGACGGTGATATTATGGTGCCTGTGCTTGATAGAATTACATCTTATCGTAATCAAAAAGGCTGGACAGAATACCAGCTTGCTACAAAATCTGGTCTGACTCAATCAACCATCTCTTCCTGGTATCGGAAAGATTTAGTGCCTTCAATTCCTTCTCTTGAAAAAATATGTAGTGCTTTCGGGATTACCCTCTCACAATTCTTTTCTGAAAACGAGGAACCCTATGTGCTTACCAAAACGCAGAGAAATTTACTTGAAGCATCAGCAGCCCTCTCAGAAGAACAACAGCTTGCATTAATCGAATTTATAAAGACTCTTTAAAAGGCTATGCGTATTCCCCACGCATAGCCTTCTCTTTAACACCTTGTATCATTTGAACCTATTCCCTTTTGCATTCCATAAAAAGCTGAAAGGCACACTTGAAGCCTTGTGTAAACCCAATTTCTTCTCCTATCTCAGCAATCGCAAATGCCAGATCAACGCCTTCTCGTCCAGTTTTATCTTCAACCTGGATAGAAGCCTTGTTATTTTCCAGAAGTTTTCTGACTTCTGACAGTAATTTTTCATCCTGCCAGCCGCTCCGTCCCAGTTCTTCCAGTTCCATGTCATACAATTTTTTTATCATACTGTCCATAATGTTCTGAACCTGCTCTGGTTCCAATTCTCCCTTCTATGAGCATATCTAAATATTTACACCTTGCTACAGATTTGAAGATATAAAAAAAGAGACCAGAATTCAAATTTCCAGTCTCTAATCAATCTTCTATATAAAATTACAATCCTTCATCACCTTTTGGAATATCAGCTAAATTATGCCTTTCCCAAACCATTGCCTGTAATACTGCTGATATAATCGTCAATGTCCTGTACAATGCAATGATCTCCCATTGTATGCAGCGATTCAAAATACTTTGTAATATCCCCACAGATACCGTATTTTTCAAAAGTTTTTGTCACATCAGCTCTAGAAAGTCCTTTAAAATGGCGGTATCGTTCCATGCAGTAAATTAAGAAATTTGATTCCTTACTCATCTCTCACGTCCCTTCTCTACGTGTCACGTAATCGTCATTCAATACTTTACTTCTGACTGACAGCATTTCACGCTATCATACCATTGATTTCCTCGAGTTCATATAACGTAAATGGATCAATATCTACGCAATCAGCTTCGTCCCATTTGCCAGAAATATCCCAGGCAAGCGTTCCATTCATTACCGTACAAGCATTTTTGAAGTTCTCAATATCCCTCATTGGTGCCATAATCTCAGCCTTTAAATCGTTTGTAGCATCATAATCAACTATTTTTCCATCATCAAAAAAGACCTGTACATGAAAATTATCCAAAGGAATCACCTGTACAACTGTAGGAAAATACTCATTCATAAACGTTCACCTCCACATATTATATAAGCGGATTAATTCTGTTCAACGGCTTCATGTCCTTTGACAGCTCCCAGTTCTGCATCAATTCGTCCTGGTGAATTGTACACCACGCCAGTATCAATCGTAATTGCTTATTTGGTAATGATCCCTTTATTACCTGTATATTGTTGATATCAACTAATGCTTTATGTCCATTGTACTCTGCATGGAAATGCGGTGGCATATGGTCATTATAATACATCGTTACCCGAATCCCATAAAATAATGATATCTCTGGCATATACAACATCTCCTTTTCAATGCTTTTTTATAGTGTACCATTTTTTTATAATAAGCGCCATAAAATAGGATAAGAATTTGCCTTTTCATTCTGTTTCCGTACCCAAAATATACCCAAGATTTCTTCCTCACCTATAAACTTTCGTAAACTTCAACACCCGATTTTCCGCGTATTTACGCCATTTCATACCCTATCAAACTATGCCGTTTATAACCCCTTATTTAATTATTTATACTCCCCTCGAAATACCCGGTAGCTCCCCTACCGGGTGTTTCTCTTTGGATTTATAAGGGTTTGCGGGGTTTTGGGGTTCACCATTCTCGTAATATTTCTGTAACATTTAATAGATATGTCCAAAATATGTCCAAGATTCTATTTTCCGTCCAATCTTGGCTCTCCAAAATAACCCAAAATGAGGACAGTTTTATCACTGCCTCCTACAATGCTGTCCCTTTCTTTGGAACAAATAAATAACTCATATCCGCGTGTTCCAGTTCAAGCAACGAAAGCTTTTTATCAATTCCCCCGGCATACCCTGTCAAACTTCCATTTGTGCCTATCACACGATGGCAGGGAATGATAATAGAAATTTCATTGTGTCCAACCGCACCTCCAACTGCCTGGGCAGACATGCGGGATACATTTTTCATCTCTGCCATTTTGCGGGCAATTTCTCCGTATGTGATCGTCTGTCCATAGGGAATCTGCAATAAAATCTTCCACACTGCCTGTCTGAATGTTGAGCCGTCCGGATGAAGTGGCGGAGTAAATTTCGGTTCTTCACCGGAGAAATAAACATCCAGCCATTTTTTCGCTTCCGTGAGAATCTCTGTTTCCTGTGGAATATGCTTGTCTGGAAGTGTATTCCCAAAATATTTCTGTCCTTCAAACCATAGACCAGTAATTCCCACTTCATCTGCCGCCAGTAAAATATGCCCTAACGGCGATTTATATTTGTATGTGTATATCATATTTATACCTCAAAAATGCATGGAATCCTACGATTCCTATGAACAGATTTACAAAACAAAGTTTCCATTTTCCCTTAACCACTCATCCGCTGAGCAAAATCATCACCATCTGCACACAAGTGGTTCCGCAGGTGTAGCCACCATACTGACGCAGGTTCGGGATATCGATAAAAACATCAGCATCCTGGGTCTGCCCAGACTAAGGGAGACTGAGCAGATGGACTCTCTACCGCCTGCACCTGGTAAGTGAATAACAAGAAACATATGGCACCATCAAAAGCACCTGGTATCAAAATTCTGCATAGCTTTTTCATTTAGGCTCCTCATTCACCGTTCATACAACATGCTCCTTAAATGCTTTTCATTGTCAACACATCAATTTGTAAAATACAGAAAATCCCCACATGGTCTCTCATAATTATTAATCAGCTTATTCATGACCTGACCATTGTAATACAATGTGGCGGAGCCGCCGCCATCCAGGTTGTAGGCGTACTGACAACCATAGCTATTGAAGATATTAACAAGATCCCAGTGGTTCAGACCGGCGTAACTGCCAGTGTCGGTGACAAGAAGCACATAAATGCCAGGTTTCACCATTCCCACAGCAGTTCTCGGATAATATTTGGCTGTTTCTGACCAGGCAGGCTGGGCCTGTCCATCTTTGATCAGAATCGGACCAAAATTATAGGTATCTTTCACGCCCTCTTCCAGAAGAGCTTCGCCTTTTAATCCCTGCTCTGGTGTATAAATAGTGCCATCATATTTTACAGCCATTACGCTGTAACTGGTCTCATAATTTCCATAAATCACACCATTCTTGATACACATTCCAAGAGGTGACGGCCGCCCTGTCTGGTAACTAAACGCACTTCCATTCACTCCGATAATACCCCCATTACCAGAAACCGCACCGGAGGTAGTCTGTCTGGCACCACCATAGGTTCCATAAGATAAAGCGGATTTCAGCTGTCCGGAATTTTTGATTTTTATCAGCGCTACCCAGTAAGGAACATTATGTGTGGATTTTCTGCGCAGATCAATATTAAGAGAGCTGCTTTTATATGTATAGCGGTTATCATTCACCTTCACATCCGGTCTGGTCTGTCCGGTTCTTCTCCCGCTATCATTTACATAATATTTTCCCACCCACACATTTGTATACAAAGCACCTGTTTTCTTATCAAAATAATAACGATATTCACCAATTTTCTGCCATCCTGTTGCCATTCTGGAATTAGGAAGGAAATAATATCGCTTTCCTCCGTAGCTCAGCCAGCGGTTGGCAATTGCCACACCTGACTTATTGAAATAATAAGAGTATTTCGTTCCTGTAGCCCATCGGTTGCGGAACATAATGCCATTCTTCCGGTTGTAATAATACCGTTTCCCGCCTGATTTCAGCCAGCCTGTATAGCGTTTTCCATTCTTTGTGCTGTAATAACGCTGACCTTTGTAGGTAATTTTTCCCCAAAGCAGTTTTCCCTTGGAATTATAAAAATAATAGTCTTTTCCCCGCTTCACCCAGCCATGCTTTTTCGAAGTGATACTCACAGTCGTATTGGAAGCCTTCACATAAGAAGCGGCCCACACCGGAGAGGAACACATGGTAAATATCAAAAACAGAAAACAGATAATCCCAAAGCTTCTTTTTTTCAATTCCTTCTCCCCCCTCATTTCAATAAAAAATCGTAACAGTTCAGTACTTTCACAGTTACACGCTCCGTGATGTACAGAACTCACTAAGCATTTGCTTTCTGGTTATAAAAAATTCGGGGCAGACAAATTACTTCGTCTGCCCCGCTGTATTTGCCTTGCTGCAGGTAATTATTATGCGGCTGCCTGCTCGCATAAATTACTGATTAAGCTGCCGGTGTCTCACTGTCATCCAGTGTATCTCCAGCCATATCTGTCTGCTCTTCGGACTCAGCAACACCATCTGTCTCCGTACTCTCAATATCGCTGTCGCCTGTAGCAGCGATCACATCGTCCAGCCATCCCTCAGGCATGCCTGCGCTGGTCAGATTCTCTGTGATTGCATCCATATTCATGGAAGCTGTATAAGCTTCAATTTCATCATCATTACTGAAATCATAAACATCTGTCAGGGAAGCAACATCAACTGCTGCAAGTGCCTCACCGCCATTGCCGCCTGTCAGAGAAACTGAACCAAGAGTTGCACCACCTGCTGCAATAGCAAGATTCCAGTCAATGCTGTCCTCATCTGCACCATCGGCTGTAAAGATCAACTGCATTCCACCAAATGGATCATAGGAATTTCCATCTTCATCTTCCACAGGCGCACCGGAAATTGTGTAAGTTCCCTTCCAGATTCCGTCCTGTACTGCCTTGGTATCATAATCTGTAACATCAATCACAGCTGCATCCGCTTCACCGGAAGAAATCGTGTAAGTTCCGCTTAACAGGTCACCTTTCAGCTCACCGCTTCCTTCAATTGCAACCTTGTCATCTCCGGAACCCAGCTGCATGGAAAATCCTCTCTTATCTCCATCCGCTGTACACAGATATCCGAAAAGCTCTTCCTCCTGCTCATCATTCAGAAGGAACTGGCGTCCAACAACCTCTCCGTCACTGTCAACCCATGCCCTTAAAATAAATCCGGACTCGTCAGTCTCATCAGCTTCTGTATCCAGATCTTTCTCCATATCCTCGATTGCTTCCAGGAAAGTCTCATAAGTATAATCTGGATCATTCATGGCTTCTGTCCAGGTCTCAATAAGCCCCTTCAGTTCTTCATCAGACTTGGCTGTATCCAGAATCTGCTGGAACATTGGAAGTGCCTCTGCCTGTGTAACATGTCCTTCCAGAACGCTAAGCTCCTGACTTACATCTCCTGCAACAGCTTCCTGTGCTCCAGGATTCTCAGCATCTGCAACATTATCAAAAATAATATCTGTGTATCTTGTAAGAATAGATGTCACTAAGTCTGCTTCCGGAAGGTTCTCCAGAGTGGAAAAATAGCTGTTCATGCTATCTGCCAGATCAAGACTCGTGGTAAAGGAAGAATCCAGTTCCTGATCTGCCTCTTCCACTGCTTCCTGAGTCATCTGCTCCATATTCATTTTAATATAGCCATCACTCAGCTCCGGAATTCTCATATAAATTTCAGAATTCTCTGTATCAAAATAATATTCTATTGTACAGATCTTGGTTCCATTTACATTCACATCCATAAACTCAGTCATGGACTTATCAGACATGCTTACATTTCCACTGATGGAAGCATCCGCCAGCCAGGAGATATCCACAGGAGAAAGCATTCCCAGAATTGCTTTTCCACCATCTTCCAGACTTACCTTTATTTCCGCATTTCCCTTAACTTCTTCTGTATCCATTTCAGAAAGGCTCTTTGCGTAATCAGCACCAAATTCCTCGATCATTTTGGCAAAGGCTGCTTTCTCAGTTTCCTTGTAAGAATCTGCTGCCCATGTGGTAGCCGGTACTGCACTGATTCCCATAAGGGATGCTAACAAAATTGCGGTAATTTTCTTTCTCTTCATAAGATCCTCCTTTGGTATAAATCCTTACGGATTCTGCAATCTTCCCGTTGCTGTTTGCTGGTAATTCCCAACTGCTCTCATTACCAGTTAAGCAACCAGTTTCTGTCAACGATCCGTCACGGACTATACAAAGTTCCATAACAGACATATCTGACAAAACAAGTTAATATCAGAATAGCATTTGCCGAACTTATTGTCAATAACCCATAAATATTCTGACGATTCCCGTGACAAAAAAGTGGTTACTGTTCCATCTGTGACCAATAAAACAAAAATTTTTCCCACAAACAAATCCTATAATTCCGGACAGGCTCTGATATATCATATTGTACCATTTACTCTCCACTGTCCTGTATAATATAACTATCCAGTTTTTCCATATACCTCTGGTCACGCTCAACAGTAATCACAATCACGTCATCCGGTTCATATTTATCCAAAAGCTCCTGGTCAAAGTCATCAATTCTCACAAATATGGTTTTCTGATAGCGATAGGGCATGTATTTTTCAAGGCGGAGTCGAAAAGAATCCCCGATCACCATTAAAGTTTTCTCATTCTCCGAATTGGATTTAAACACTTTCAGGATCTCCTCGCCGCCTTCACTCTCCTCTTTTTTCACCTTGTAACGGATACCATCGTGAAAATAATTCAACCCATACTCCCTGTCATCATTCAGCTCTTTATACCGCCCGATCATCCTGGACAGATCCCCCCTGCAAGGTTTAGTTCCGATCAGAACCTGAATATCTTCGATTGGCAGACTTTCACCTGTCATATCCTGTACAATTTTCTCGTTGGTAATATAGCCGCCTAAATTGTTCATATGAGTATCATATTTTCGGAACAGCTGGTATTTTTCAGTAAACTCCCTCAGATAATCTGCCAGAAAATCAAATTCCACGTCGGAATTTTCTTTCATATATTTTGCAAAAGTCTCCATTCTGGAATCCCCGATTCCAATCACCTTTGGCTTCTCCGGCATATACTTCGAATAAAGTGTCTCTTTGTTGGGAGCCACGTAGTAATGGAATTGTTTCACACCCCTGTCCAGGAACCAGTCCCGTACTTTTGCAATTCCGGATGCAATTTCCGCACTTTGTTCCAGTGTATACACATTGGTTTTCTGGTAATCTGCCATGGCATTTTCTCCCTCCCTTTCCGGCAGGTAAAACAGCCAGTTATCTTCTCCGATCACCACATCCCCGATCTTTGTATTGCGGAAAAATTCCGTATCAATAAAGTTGCAGAACTTCACCAGGTCATTTTTGAAGGGCACATGATCCTTATAATACGCCTCAAACTGCTCCGGGAAGTCTCCCAGAGATTCCAGATTCACCTCCGGAAATTCAGCCAGTTTTCTGTTTTCATTGTTTTCCGTATCAAATCTGCCGGAAAATCCAGCCCACACCACTCCTGGCAGAACCAGACTTCCTGCAAATAATACAATCAGAATTTTCTGTTTTCTCATATGCTTCCTGTTAAAATCTGAAATAAATAAACGGGTTATAGCTGTTATTTACAAGTGCCGCCACACTCAGCCAGAAAATCACCATACAGGCGATCATTCTCGGAACTGTCACCATTCCATTGGCAGGGATTTTTCCAGCGGAATGTACCCGGACCTTCTCATATATCTTCTGCAAAACTCCTGCAAATAAAACACCCATAACGATCAGAAAGATCATTTTGCTGTCAAGATATGCAGAAAGAAGAATGGTTCCTCCATGTGCCACAAACATATTTCTCACATAAGTGAAAAACAGGGAAATATTTTCTGCACGGAACAGAATCCATCCAAAAAACACCGCGGTCACTGTGTAGCCCCAGCCCACGATTCCAGGCAGTTTTTCCAGTTTTTTCCCAAGCCACACACGTTCCAGTATAAGAAAAAGGCCATGATAAAGCCCCCAGAGGATAAATGCCATTCCAGCCCCATGCCACATTCCGGTAAGGAAAAATACGATAAGCAGGTTTCGATAGGTGCATGCCGCGCCTTTACGATTTCCTCCCAAAGGAATATAGACATAATCACGAAACCAGGAAGACAGGGAAATATGCCATCTGTGCCAGAATTCCTGCACGGAACCAGCTGTATAGGGATAATTGAAATTCTCCTGGAATTCAAATCCGAACATTTTTCCAAGACCAATGGCCATATCGGAATATCCTGAAAAATCGTAATAAATCTGCATCATGTAAAGAATTGCGCCCAGCCACAGAGCCTTCCTGGATACCGCATATGGACCATATTTAAAAATTTCATCCACCACACGGGCAAAGGAATTGGCAAGGAGAACCTTTTTCCCAAGTCCCCAGCAAAAACGCATTATCCCGGCTGCAAATTTTCGGATAGTCTCTTTTCTTCCTGTAATCTGAGCTGCAATGTCGCGATATTTTACAATAGGTCCTGCGATCAGCTGTGGAAAAAAGGAAATATACAAAAGCATATGCCAGAAATTGTGCTGTGCCGGCACCTCTCCCCTGTACACATCGATCACATAGGACAACGCCTGGAAAGTATAAAAAGAAATTCCAATTGGAAGCGCCACCTGAAAAAGAGTGGTTCCTGTTCCATCTGCTGAAAAAAGTCCGGTTATGGCTTCTGTCAGAGTGCCAAAATACTTGAAATATCCCAGCAACCCCAGATTAATAATCAAAGTTGCCACAAGAATCTTTTTTTTCCTGGTCTGATATTTTTCAATCAGAATTCCGCCGGTAAAATTCACCGCCACGGAAAACAGCATAAGGAAAACATAAAGCGGCTCTCCCCATGCATAAAAAAGCAGACTGAAAAATACCAGGATTCCATTTCGGATTTTTCCGGGACTTATATAATATGCTGCCAGTACTAAGGGCAGAAAGATCCATAGAAAGAGCATCGAGCTGAAAACCATGTGTATCTCCTTTATTTTTCAAACAGGCTCTGGAGCATGTTTGTCTGTCAATGCTCAGTATTATAACATAAAAGACCCTCCCCATACCAGTATCCTGAAAAAATTCACATTCTGGTATGAGAAAGGTCTCCGTTTTTAACTGAGAGAAAAATCCATCCGTTCTCACTTATTTCGTTTTATAACTACACAGAACTTTTTTCGCGTGCAGATTGCAGGAATGATCTGAGGCATCTCCGCCTCATTTCAAGCCACTTACCAGATTTTGGAGTCCACAGCTGCGCGCTCGATCGGCAGGCCTTTCATATATCTTTCCATGAACATATTAAAGCCTTCTACACCCTCCGGATCCGGATTCAGGGTGCTTCCCTGATTTCCTGCAAATACCTTGGTATCCAGGAAGTCTTCCAGGGTCTCATTCTCCTCTTTGTTTACAAGATAGGAAGCGAGCACTGCAATTCCCCATGCACCGCCTTCACCGGCAGTCTCCATAACAGAAACCGGGGCATTTACAGCATCTGCAAGGATCTGCTGTCCAACACCTTTTGTCTTAAACAGTCCGCCATGACCAAGAAGACGGTCAACCTTTACCCCCTCTTTCTTAAACAGGATGTCAAGACCAACTCTCATAGCGCCAAGGCAGGTATAAAGATTGGTTCTCATAAAGTTGGCAAGATTGAATTTGCTCTCTGGAGAACGTACAAACAGTGGTCTTCCTTCTGTAAATCCAGTCATATGCTCACCGGAGAAATAGCAGTAGGACAAAAGTCCGCCGCAGTCCACATCTCCCTCCAGAGCCTTGTTGTATAAGGTTCCGAAAAGCTTGTTCATATCAGCTTCCATACCCATTGCTTCTGCAAACTCACGGAAAATATTTACCCATGCATTCAGATCAGAAGTACAGTTATTAGAGTGTGCCATTGCAACCGGATGTCCGGATGGAGTCGCAACCATATCAATTTCAGAATATGGTGCAGATAACTCCTTTTCCAAAACAATAGAGGCAAATACGGAAGTACCTGCGGAAACATTTCCGGTACGCTTTGCAACGCTGTTGGTAGCTACCATTCCAGTGCCAGCATCACCTTCCGGCGGGCACATAGGAATTCCGGCTTTCAGCCTGCCTGTTACATCAAGAAGCTTTGCTCCTTCTTCTGTCAGGCAGCCAGCGTCCTGTCCCGCAACAAGACATTTCGGCAGAATGCCGCGAAGCTTCCATGGGAATCCATAAGAAGCAACCTGCTCATCGAACTGCTGAACCATTTTTTCATTGTAATCCCTGGTAGTGCTGTCCACCGGGAACATTCCTGCAACATCGCCAATTCCAAGAACTCTTTTTCCAGTCAGTTTCCAATGTACATATGCCTCCAGAGTGGCAATGTAATCAATATCTTTTACGTGAGGCTCGCCTTTTAAAATTGCCTGATACAGATGTGCGATACTCCATCTCTGAGGAATATTATACTGAAAAAGTTCGGACAGTTTTCTGCTTGCCTCTCCCGTAATATTATTTCTCCAGGTTCTGAACGGAACCAGAAGATTTCCTTCTTTGTCAAATGGCATGTAGCCGTGCATCATGGCGCTGATTCCAATAGCACCAACGCTTGTCAGCTCTACACCATATTTCTCCTCTACGTCCTTTGCCATCTGCTGATAACAGTCCTGCAGACCGGACCAGATATCTTCCAGACTGTATGTCCATACCCCATTCTCATAGCGGTTCTCCCACTCGTGTCCGCCGGATGCGATTGGTGCATTATTTCCATCTACCAGAACTGCCTTGATTCTTGTGGAACCGAACTCGATTCCAAGTGCTGTCCTGTTATCCAGGATTGCCTGCTTTGCTTCTGCTGCTCCCATGTGTAAAATCCTCCCGTTGTCTTTTTATAATGTGTAACATTCTTCACTGTTCAACCCAACGCCGTAAACAGGCTCCAGAGCGTGTTTGCCATTCTATGCGTTTTTACCTTCGAAACGCAATTTCATTCCAGCGAAGCTCATTCTTGAAGTTACGGATTGTAGTATCTTTGTCAATGTATACAGCTTCAATTCCCATTGCTGCAGCCCAGTCACCCATCTGCTCTGCTGTAAGATCATAAGTAAAGGCAGTATGATGTGCTCCACCTGCAAGGATCCATGCTTCTGCGCCGGTAGCCAGATCTGGCTGTGGTGTCCAGAATGCACTTCCTACAGGAAGCTTCGGCATAGGTTTCTCAACCTTCTTGCAATCTACATCATTGATGATCAGACGGAATCTATCCCCCAGATCAACAAGGGATGTTGCGATTGCAGGGCCTGTCTTGGATGTAAATACAAGTCTCGCAGGATCCTCTCTCTCACCCATGCTAAGCGGGCAGACTTTAATAGCCGGCTTGCCATCTGCTACGGATGGGCAAACCTCCAGCATATGTGACTGCAGGATTCCCTCTTTTCCAGGAACAAGATTGTAGGTGTAATCTTCCATCATGGAGGTTCCCTTAGCGTCCTTCATGCCTGCTGTCATAATCTTCATCAGACGAACCATTGCAGCTGTTTTCCAGTCACCTTCTGCGCCAAATCCATAGCCCTTCTCCATAAGTCTCTGGATTGCCAGTCCCGGAAGCTGCTTCAGTGCTCCAAGATCACCGAAATGAGTTACGATTGCCTGATAGTTTTTCTCTTCCAGGAATTTCTCAAAGCCTATCTCAATTCCTGCTTGTACTGCTACATGACGTTTGAATTCTTCCGGGTCTCTTCCCTCAGAAAGAATGTCATATTTATTATAATATTCTTCCACAAGAGCGTCAATATCTCCCTTGGAAACAGCGTTCACATATTCTGCGATTTCATTTACCGGATAGGCATCAACTTCCCAGCCAAATTTAATTTGAGCTTCTACCTTATCCCCCTCTGTAACGGCAACATTTCGCATATTGTCGGCCACACGGCAAACTCGGATGTGGCTGCTCTCCATAATGCCAACAGCAGTTCGCATCCAGGAAGCCAGACGCTCCTGAACCTTTTTGTCAGCCCAGTGGCCCACAATTACCTTTCGCTCGATTCCCATGCGGGTTACCATATGACCATACTCGCGGCCACCGTGTGCGGACTGATTCTCGTTCATAAAGTCCATGTCAATGGTGTCGTAAGGGATTTCCTGGTTGAACTGTGTGTGAAGGTGGCAAAGAGGCTTTCTATATTCTTTCAGACCAAGTATCCAGGATTTTGCCGGGGAAAAAGTATGCATCCAGGTGATCACACCAGCACAGTCTTCATCAGCATTTGCCTCATTGAAAGTCTTACGGATAAGTTCATTGGTAATCAAGGTTGGTTTCCATATAATCTCGTATGGAAACATACCGGATTTGTTCAGCTCTTCCACAATAATACAGGAATGCTCAGCTACTTTACGGAGACACTCATCCCCATAAAGATCCTGTGAACCTGTACAAAACCAGAATTTGTAATTTCTTCCTGTTTTCATTGTAAAAATCCTCCTGTTTATTATATTTTTGTAAATATTGTTATTGATTCAATTTTTCAGGTGATGGTTTGCAATGTATATTTCCAATTGTAAGGAAACAATTATCAGTAATTCTTTGCAGAAAATATCATTTAAGCCTTCTGCAGGAACCACGAACAATTAATTCCGGCTGAATCAGACGTTCTACTTTGCTATCCTCTTCTGACACTCCATTGATTTTTTCTAATATCAATTCTGCTGCCATCTCTCCAAGCCGCTCCTGTGGATGGGCAATGGTTGTGATTCCGGTTCCGCGCTGGGCATAGAGGGAATTGTCATAGCCTGTGACGGAAATATCCTTTGGTACTTGAAGACCACAATCTTCAAGAGATTCAATCACCTGTACAGCAATCTGATCATTGTAGCAGACGATTCCATGAGGAAGCGATCCGGTTTTTACCATTTCTTTTACCATCATAGATGGTTTACTCCGCCGATCTTCGGTGTGGAACCATACTACCAGATCTGGATCATAAGGAATACCAGCCTCCTGCAATGCCCTCACATACCCTTTATGTCTCTGGATACCCTGAATGTCATCTGCCTTGAAAAAACCGGTAATCCTGCGGTGTCCCTGCTCCAGAAGGTACTTTGTCACCAGATAGCCGCCCCTGGCATCATCCATAAGAATGTGGGGCTTGTCCTTCATTTCCGTGTAAATTCCCTGGATAAAAATGTATGGAATCTGATATTTCTCTAGATTTTCGTAAAGGCCAGGATGCCGACAGCTAAGCTGGCTTTTACTTGGCTCTATGATCAGACCATCAATATCTTTCTGCAAAAGCTCTTCTAGACATTTTGCCTCTTTCTGACGGCTGTTACCTGTATTTTTCAAAATGATGCTGTAGCCCTGTTCAGACAGTACATTATCCATTCCCTGAATCAGCCTTGGGAAAATGTAGTCAGAAATATAAGTTGTCACTACCGCAATATTTCTGGACTTTTTCATATGGCGCATTTTCTCGGAACAAAAAGTTCCTTTTCCATGGCAGGCTTCTATATAGCCTTCCTGTTCCAGAAGACTAAGTGCCTTTCGCACCGTATGCCGGCTGAGGGAATATTGTACTGTAAACTGATTCTCTGATGGCAGCTTCTCTCCTGGCTGAATCCTGCCGGAAATGATCTTCTCTTTTAGTTCTTCCATCAGAGTAAAATATTTTGGCTTGCCATTTTCAGTCATTCTTCCTTCCTCCTGTTTCCATCTTACAACTTGTACGCACATACGGACAAGTTGTTGTGTTTGGATATTGTATACAAAATAATCAGCTATATTTTATGCTTTTTTAACAAATGTTGGGGATTCTAAAATGAAAGAAGTGAAAACATAAGATTTTATTTACAGAATGGCTATGTAAATCAACGCTTACATAGCCATCTGTTTTACACAAGTGTTATCTCATTTACACAATGGGCATCCGAAATTCATGCTTTCACAGGACCTTACCGCCTGCACGATAACAAACAACACTCGCGAAACATAACTTTTTCTTGTTTTATTACAATGTCTCAATCAGCGAGTCAATGTCTTCCATTTTCGTTGCCCAACTTGTTGCAAAGCGGACTACTGTATGACTATCATCATATTTTTCCCAGAAGCTGAACTTCACTTTTTCGCCCAATTCCTCCATTTTCTTATTTTCCAGGATAACAAAAATCTGATTGGTTGGGGAATTAATGAAAAATTCATAGCCCTTCTCTTTTAATGCAGCTTTCAGTTTTGCAGCGGTTTCGATAGCATTTTTGCTGATTTCCAGATACAGATTTCCTGTGAAAAGAGTATCAAACTGAATTCCAAGCAGTCTGCCTTTCGCAAGAAGCGCTCCCTGCTGTTTGATCATAGTAAAGAAATGTTTCGGTGCTTTCTTCGGAAAAACGACTGCTTCACCGCACAGGGCACCAACCTTGGTTCCTCCGATATAAAATACGTCTGTATAATTTGCAATATCTTTCAAAGTCACATCTGTCTCTGCCACCAGTCCATAGCCCAGTCTGGCTCCGTCCAGAAATAACGGGATCTCATATTCCCTGCATACACTGGAAATATCTGCCAGTTCCTGCTTTGTGTAAAGAGTTCCGTACTCTGTCGGATGTGAAATATAAACCATGCCCGGAAAAACCATGTGGTCATAGCTTCCGTCTGCATAGTAGGTCTGAAGATAATCTTTCAGATTTGCGGCAGAAATTTTACCATTGTCCTGGGGAAGTGGAAGAACTTTATGTCCGGTAAATTCAATTGCTCCGGCTTCGTGCGCATTTACATGACCGGTAACTGCGGAAAGCACTCCTTCATACCGGTTCAACACGGACGCGATCACCACTGCATTTGTCTGGGTACCCCCTACCAGGAAATAGACCTCCCCATCTGGACAGCCACATGCCTCTTTTATTTTTTCCTTCGCTTTGTCACAGAAAGGATCCTGTCCATATCCCGGAACCTTTTCCATATTGGTTTCCATTAATCTTTTTAAGATTGCCTCATGAGCACCTTCACAATAATCATTTTCAAAATACAACATGATGTAACTCCTTTGTTTCATATTTTTCACTTGTACCATACAGGTATATTTTACTTTGATTTCGTTTTTTAATCATATACCTGCCCTGAATTTTTTACAAGAAAAATGTTTCCGGATAACAGTTCCGTAACCAAATGGCCAATAAATTCTTTCTTTTATATAATTCAGGGTTGACATTCCCACCTTTGCCGAATTATAATTACCACAACAAAATACATTTGCAGTCACGCTTCAATAAAAGGGAGTAGCTGGCATATCAAATGCATTGTTTCTGTTTTAGTGCATTTTTGTATATGGATTTTCATGCGTCAGAACGGTAGACAGTTCCATGAATCTGTCGCCCGCAGAAAATTGAAATGGCAAGACTTTTATTACAATAGTCGCATATCTTCAGATATGCAGTATTGTAATAAAAGTCTTTTTTATACCCCAAAAACAGGTTATAAAATTCCTTCCCTACAAAGCTTTCATTTTTATAACAATATTAACATTATGCAAGTATTTTTATCTATTTAAGCACTTACATTCAAACACCCAAAAGGAGGAAAAAGAAATGGAATTTTTAACAGACGGAATCCTTGCATTAACCTGGCAGCAAATTGTGATGTTTGCCGTCGGAATCACCCTGATCTGGCTGGCTATCAAAAAGGGATTTGAACCAGCCCTGCTTCTGCCAATGGGCTTTGGTGCCATACTTGTGAACCTGCCTTTTTCCGGAGTTTTAAACCAGACTCTGGCTGGCGGGATCCAGGCAAACGGAGTCATTGAATGGCTGTTCCATGTGGGAATTGAAGCCTCAGAAGTCATGCCGATTTTACTTTTCATCGGAATTGGCGCTATGATCGACTTCGGTCCCCTGCTTTCCAATCCCTCTTTGTTCCTGTTTGGCGCAGGTGCACAGCTTGGAATTTTTGCTGCAATTTTACTGTCCACCATCCTTGGATTTGACCTAAAAGACGCTGCTTCTATCGGAATCATCGGTGCTGCCGACGGACCTACTTCCATTCTGGTATCCCAGGTCCTGAATTCCAAATATATCGGCGCCATTGCAGTTGCCGCCTATTCCTACATGGCACTTGTCCCAATTGTACAGCCCTTTGCCATCCGGCTTGTCACTACAAAGAAGGAACGCTGCATTCACATGGAATATAATCCGAAATCCGTTTCCAAAACCATGAAAATTGCTTTTCCCATTATAGTTACTGTAATCGTTGGGCTGGTAGCACCTCAATCTGTTGCGCTGGTTGGATTTCTCATGTTCGGCAACCTGATCCGGGAATGCGGCGTCCTGGGCACCCTGTCCGACACAGCCCAGAATATTCTGGCAAATCTGATCACCCTGCTTCTTGGAATCACCATTTCCTTCAGCATGCGTGCAGACCAGTTTGTAACAAAAGAGACTTTACTGATCCTGGTGATTGGACTTTTTGCTTTTGTCATGGACACCATCGGCGGCGTTCTCCTGGCAAAATTTATGAATCTTTTCCTGAAAAAAAAGATCAACCCAATGATTGGCGGTGCCGGAATTTCTGCATTTCCAATGTCCTCCCGAGTTGTTCAGAAAATGGCCATGGAAGAAGATCCCACAAATGTAATTCTCATGCAGGCCGCCGGTGCCAACGTGTCCGGACAGATTGCTTCTGTAATCGCAGGCGGCATGGTTATCAACCTGGTCACAAAATTTTTATAAAAAAATTTTTATAATGAGGAGGGTCTTATCTATGAATACATCCAATATCATTATTGCACTTGAAATCATGGCAAAAGGAATGGCAGGAATCTTTACTGCCATTCTGTTCATCATTCTTTGTGTATGGCTTCTCGGAAAAATCGGAAAATAAATACTCCAATATATCTATAGCGCTTCTCTTTTCATCCCCGACAAAAAACGAGCCAAGGTCACATGCAGCATTGACCTTGGCTCAATATTTTTACTAATACATCGTTTCGTAAATAACTATACCAATCGCGTAGGATGTAGATCCGAGTGTGCAGGTCTAAAATCCACATTTTCTCTCTGTTACTCTACTGCATCAGCAGCATTCTCAGAGGCAGAACCGGGCTCCCCATCATAATTTTCCAGGAAAGAATGTCTCACACCATATTGTTTATATCCCACAACTGTATCAATATTTACATTCTCTACGCTCTTGAAAATGTTGCCCTCTACAAACGGATTCACCTTTTTCAGGTCACGGATCAGTTCCTTGATTTCTACACGTTTGGAGCGATTTTCGTTATTGCAGGTAGTGCAGGTATCTGTAAATTTACATGCACACTGAATAAAATGGAGATCATTGTAGTCACGCCATGCCTTAATATCATCCTCCCGCACCAGATACAATGGACGGATCAATTCCATTCCCTCAAAGTTGGTGCTGTGAAGCTTGGGCATCATAGTCTGTACCTGGGCACCGTAAAGCATGCCCATAAGAATGGTCTCAATCACATCATCATAGTGGTGACCCAGTGCAATCTTGTTGCAACCCATTTCTTTTGAAAAAGCATAGAGATGCCCGCGGCGCATTCTTGCGCAAAGATAACAAGGAGATTTCTCCACATTAAATACAGACTCAAAAATATCAGACTCAAAAATACGAATAGGAATATTTAACCTTCTGGCGTTTTCCTCGATTACCTGACGGTTGGCCGGACTGTAGCCCGGATCCATAACCAGAAATTTCACCTCGAAATCAAATTTATTATGAAGCTTCAGTTCCTGGAAGCACTTTGCCATCAGCATAGAGTCCTTGCCGCCGGAAATACAGACTGCAATCCTATCTCCCGGCTTCACAAGCTCGTAAGTATTGATTGCCTTGGTAAACCTGGACCAGATTTTTTTCTTAAATTTCTTGCGAAGACTGATCTCCACATTTTTCACAAAATCTTCGTCCTGTGAACTCTTCATGGCATCCATAAGCCAGGCAATGTACCCTTTCTCAAGGCTTACTGCATCCAGCCCCTCTTCCTCGAGCTTCTTAGCGATTTCTTTACTATTGATTCCGCGGCTGCAGCAAATAACCAGTTTTCTGGTCTTATCCACTTCCGGATTCTCCATGATTTCCTCTGGCTTACAGGCCAAAGCCCCCTTAACAGCGCCATGGGAAATCTCAATCTCGTCGCGGACATCAATGATCTGATAGGACTCCGCTGGTAACTTTTTTAATTCTTCTATTGTTATACTGCTCATTTAAATCCTTCCCTGAATATATTCTATAATGTCCATACTTTATATCACGATCTCAACAAAACTGTAACTCGTTCCTGCTCAGAAGAAACCTTGCTGAATATGATTGTTACTGTTCACTGGTCACGTTCCGCGAGGCGTTTTTTGTGAACAAAGTTCACAGAAAACCCGAGAATTGCGGCGCGAAATCATGCGAATGCATGATTTCTGTGCATCGCGAAGCGCGTTACTGTGAACGGAGTGAACAGTAACATATGATTCTCTAAAGCATGTCCGACATTTTTTTGTTACAAAACGGACATGTCGTCTATCGGCGACATCTCTATATATGAAAATCAGCTGCTGTGCGCCTGCGACACTCCCGCATCTGCCGTTCGTGACGTTCATAGTATCATGTTAATTCCGATTTTTTATCAGTGACACAATAAACAAAATCAACGCCAGTACCGCAAAAAACGGAATCACTGCCACCAGAATATGAAACAGCAAAAAGACGACTATCAGCAGGATCACCACGCCCAGAAGTTTGCTGTACCAGGTATCAAACCGCCATACATGTACATGATTCCGGCTGGAGCTCTGGGTATTCTGTGCGTCATCCGAATAGGTGCTGTACTCCTCATAATCCAGCTGCCCGTTATCCACATCTGTATCCAGCAAAGTCCTGGCGATCAGCCTGGGATCTCCAAGTTCATCAAGAACCTGCTGCTCATCGCGTCCACTACGTACCTGTGACTGAATATAATCTTCATAGTAACGCACATGCGCCGCCACCTTACCCTCATGCATCTGTCCGGACAGCTGACTTCTCAATGTATCCAGAAATTCTGTTCTATTCATTCAATTATTCAACCTTTCTTATATAAAACCACGAATCATTATCCTGTTTCAAACAGGCTCTGTGCATTTTCTATTCTAACAATACTTGCCCTCATACGCAACTATCCAAGTCATAAAATTTTTATGAAGTCAGAAGCGGAGATTGTATTTTTCAATTCGGGTAGATTTTATCCACGTTCAAAGCATTTGTTATTTTTCACAAATATACATCGTCTTTTTTGACAATAATGCTGTCTGTTAATTTATTGACAAAATGTTTTTTTAATGATACAATGAACACATCAATTGAAAAGCTTCTGAATACTGACGGATCGTGGAGTTAACCACAGGGACTTCAGGAGCAGATCATGAGGATTACTGTTTACAGCTGCTGCACCATATTTTGCAGACAGCATAGGCAGTAATTTCCAGCCGACCGTCTGGGCAGTATTTGAATCATCAGATACTGCCCTTTTTTTACCGGGAGGTACCTCTGACATGAGGGAAATACCGTTGTCTTTTTAAGAAGCGGTCATATAAAAACCATTTAATCTTACACAACGAAAGGAGCTTTTATTATGGGGTTTAAAAGTGACATCGAAATCGCACAGGAATGTGAAATGAAACCAATCACTGAGATTGCAGCTAAAGCAGGTATTGAGGACAAATATCTTGAGCAGTATGGTAAATACAAAGCAAAAATCGACTACAATCTTCTGAAAGAAACAGATAAGAAAGATGGCAAACTGATTCTGGTTACCGCTATCAACCCGACTCCTGCCGGAGAAGGAAAAACCACTACTACAGTTGGTCTGGCAGACGCTATGCAGAAGCTTGGCAAGAACGTTATGGTAGCTCTTCGTGAGCCATCCCTTGGACCGGTATTCGGTGTAAAAGGCGGTGCAGCAGGCGGCGGATATGCCCAGGTAGTTCCAATGGAAGATATCAACCTTCACTTCACAGGTGACTTCCACGCAATCGGCGCAGCAAACAACCTTCTTGCAGCAATGATCGATAACCATATTTTCCAGGGCAATGCTCTTAACATCGACCCACGTAAGATCACATGGAGAAGATGTGTAGATATGAACGACCGTCAGCTTCGTAATGTAGTAGACGGACTTGGCGGAAGAACAAACGGTATGCCTCGTGAAGACGGCTATGACATCACGGTAGCTTCCGAGATCATGGCTGTTCTCTGTCTTGCAAGTGATATCAAAGACCTGAAAGAAAGACTTTCCAGAATCATCATCGGTTATACATATGGCAAACCGTCAGAGCAGAAACCGGTAACAGCTGGTGATCTTCATGCAGAGGGTGCTATGACAGCACTTCTGAAAGATGCTCTGAAACCAAACCTTGTTCAGACACTGGAGCATGTACCTGCAATCGTTCACGGCGGACCATTCGCAAACATTGCTCACGGATGTAACTCCGTAACCGCTACCAAGATGTCTCTGAAGCTTGCTGATTACACCATCACAGAGGCTGGATTCGGTGCTGACCTTGGTGCCGAGAAATTCCTTGATATCAAATGCCGTATGGCTGGTCTGAAACCAAATGCAGTTGTTATCGTTGCTACTGTCCGTGCACTGAAATACAATGGCGGCGTTCCGAAGGCTGATCTTAACAATGAGAACCTTGAGGCTCTTGAGAAAGGTCTTCCAAACCTTCTGAAACACGTAAGCAACATCAAAAATGTTTACAAGCTTCCATGTGTTGTTGCAATCAATGCATTCCCGACAGATACCAAGGCAGAGCTTGACCTGGTAGAAGCAAAATGTAAAGAGCTTGGCGTTAATGTTGCACTTTCTGAAGTATGGGCAAAAGGCGGCGAAGGCGGTATTAAATTAGCTGAGGAAGTAATCCGTCTTGTTGAAGAGCCAAACGACTTCACATATTCCTATGAGCTTGAAGGCTCTATCGAAGATAAGCTGAACCAGATCGTTCAGAAAATCTATGGCGGTAAGAGAGTTGTTCTTACAGCTAATGCTCAGAAGCAGGCAAAACAGCTGGAAGAGCTTGGATTCGGAAACTGCCCGATCTGTGTGGCAAAAACACAGTACAGCTTAACAGATGACCAGACCAAGCTTGGTGCTCCGACAGGCTTTGAAGTAACTGTTCGTAACCTGAAGATTTCTGCAGGTGCAGGCTTCATCGTAGCCCTCACAGGAGAGATCATGACCATGCCAGGTCTTCCAAAGGTTCCGGCTGCTGAGAAAATCGATGTAGACGAAACAGGTAAGATCACAGGACTGTTCTGATTTTTACATGTCAGCCAGGTTTCCGTGTAAACATGGATTTGGCACGTTGCTCACAAAAATCAACGCCCGGGAGACCCAAACTCCCGGGCGCTTTTTACATACAAGCAAAGTGTATCCTTTGAAAATAAAATAAAGGATTTTATCAGCCTGCCAGGGACAAATGCCCTGGCAGTATTATGTATATTGCTTATTTCAGTTTCTCTCCTGTAAGCATCTCATATGCCTGGAGATATTTGTCGATTGTCTTGTCCACGATTTCCTGTGGAAGAGTCCAGTCGTTGTCCGGGTTTGCTTTCAGCCAGTCACGGGCAAACTGCTTGTCAAAGGATGGCTGGCCATGACCTGGCTCATATCCATCTGCCGGCCAGAATCTGGAGCTGTCCGGTGTAAGCATCTCATCACCAATAACAATATTACCATTTTCATCAAGTCCAAACTCAAATTTGGTATCTGCAATAATAATACCTTTGCTTAAAGCATACTCAGCACATTTTTTATATAATGCGATGGTGTAATCACGAATCTTCTCTGCATACTCCTGACCATGTCCCGGATAGTATTTCTCAAGATGGGTAACGCTCTGCTCAAAAGAAATATTCTCATCGTGGTCGCCAATCTCAGCCTTGGTAGAAGGTGTGTAAATAGGCTCAGGCAGCTTGTCAGACTCTTTCAGACCTTCCGGAAGAGTAATTCCGCAAACTGTACCATTCTTCTGGTAGCTTGCCCAGCCGCTTCCAGTGATATATCCACGAACGATGCACTCAACCGGGATCATATCCAGCTTGCGGCACATCATGCTGTTTCCGTCAAACTTATCCTGCTGGAAAAACTCCGGCATATCTTTTACATCAACAGAAATCATGTGGTTCGGCAGGATATCCTGGGTCATATCGAACCAGAACTTGGACATCTGTGTAAGAACAGTGCCTTTCTTCGTCACTTCGTTGTTCAGGATCACATCAAAACAGCTGATACGGTCTGTCGCAACCATGATCAGGCTGTCTCCGTTGTCGTAAATCTCGCGTACTTTGCCTTCTTTAACTGGCTTCATTTCCTGCATAGCTTTACACCTCATCACTTTTCTATTTTTCATTTTTGTAAAAGTCCCAAAGGCATGACTGTTTCACAATCTCAGCCTGCCTGTTTCCGCTTTTACAGCACCCAATTATTTTACCATTTTGCAGACAAAAAAACAATTCTCTTAAATGCCGAAATCAAGGCATCTTTTCCCGAAATCCATGTGAATCTTCACATGTAACCATTCAAAGTGATTGATTCCTGCGCTATCTTCGTTTTATAATAAGAAAAAACAACAAGCAGGATACTCTGCCTGCGATGAGCATTTCAGCTCACAAAACTAATTTACCATATATTCCAGGAGGCACTATGATCTATAAATTTGCAGCCGCCGACATGGACGGTACTTTATTAAATGACAAAAACGAAATTACACCATACACCATCGAAACAATCCGGCAGGCAGCCGCACAGGGACTGATTTTCTCCATTTGCACCGGGCGTCCCATTCAGGGAGTGGAGCGCTATCAGAAACAGCTGGGCATTCAGGGACCTGTGATCACTTATAATGGGGCTATGATCCTGGATTCTGCTGACGGACGCGTTCTGTATAGACAGGAGCTGAGAGCTGACGATGCGCGTCTGATTCTGGAAGCAGGACTGAACTATGATACTACCATGTGCATCTGGTCGGACAATAGATTATATGGGAACAAGCTGAATGACCGGATTCAGGAATACAGCCAGGCTACCAAGGTAACGCCTTTCCTCATGCCATCTATTGACCAGCTTCTGGCGCGGGGGATTACGAAAATCCTGTGGTATGACGATATTTCGAAAATCCAGCAGATAGAAAAAAAGCTGCGGGAAACAGCTCTTTTTCACAACGTGACCTTCTGTACCTCCAAGCCGTTTTACCTGGAATTTTTCAGCAGCAAAGTATCAAAGGCCACTGCTATTGACCGGATTGGTGAGATTTACGGCTTCACCCAGGCAGAAACCATCGCTATCGGTGACGGATTCAACGATCTCTCCATGATTCGCCACGCCGCACTTGGCGCCGCCATGGGGAACGCGCCGGATGGGGTGAAAGAATGCGCGGATTATATAACCACTCGGACAAATAATCAAGATGGCGTTGCAGAAGTTCTGGAGAAATTCATTTTATAAGGTCACAAATATATAAAAATGGTGATTATGTTAATATATTCACGATTAACACAATCACCATTTTTTAACCAGTTTTCACCAATAACGCACAGAAAACTCTTCTTATAAATTCTTAAACAGCGGCTTCATAGCCGGATACAGTTCTTTGAACTTCTGGTATCTCTCCTCATATTTCGCTGCCAGTTCTGGAGTAGGCTCTACAGTATCCACTACTTTTGCAAGCTTCTTGCCAGCAGTCTCAACGTCCGGATAAACACCACATCCTACTGCTGCCAGCATAGCACCGCCAAGAGATGGTCCCTCTTCCACTTCCAGAACGTCAACCTTAATATTCATAACATTTGCAATAATCTGTTTCCACAGCGGGCTCTTTGCACCACCGCCACAGATCTTGGTACGCTCAATTTTAATTCCAAGACTCTTTGCAACCTCCAGAGAATCACGAAGTGCGAAAGCAACTCCCTCCAGTACAGCCTGGGTCATATCTGCTCTTGAAGTATCCATGGACATGCCGAAGAATACGCCTCTTGCATCTGGATCGTTGTGTGGGGAACGCTCGCCCATCAGGTATGGCAGGAAGAATACGTGATTCTCACCAAGCTTCTGGATAGGTGCCTGCTCTGCTGCGAAGTCCTTCGTTCCAAGAATCTCCTCAGCCCACCATTTATTACAGGAAGCAGCGCTGAGCATACAGCCCATCAGATGATAGCTTCCATCTGCATGGCAGAAAGAATGAAGGGCATTGTGCTCATCTACACCAAAATTCTTGCTGGAAATAAATACCGTTCCGGAAGTACCAAGGGAAATATTGCACTGTCCGTCACCAACAGTTCCAGTACCAACAGCTGCTGCCGCATTGTCTCCAGCACCAGCGATAACCTTTACATTCTCAGAGAAGCCAAGCTCTTTAGCAACCTCTGGCTTCAGTGTTCCAACAACCTCCCAGCTCTCATAAACCTTCGGAAGCTGCTCCTCTTTCACACCGCAGATTTCCATCATTTCTTTAGACCAGCAGCGATTCTTTACATCCAGAAGAAGCATACCTGAAGCGTCAGATACATCTGTGCAGAAGGAGCCGCTTAAACGATAAGCCAGGTAATCCTTTGGAAGCATGATCTTCACAACTTTTGCAAATTTCTCTGGCTCATTTTTCTTCATCCACAAGATCTTCGGAGCAGTGAAGCCGGCAAATGCGATGTTTGCAGTATACTGGGAAAGCTTGTCCTTTCCGATCACATTATTCAGATAATCTGTCTCTTCAGAAGTACGTCCGTCATTCCACAGGATTGCAGGACGAATTACCTGATCCTGATCATCTAAAGTTACCAGTCCATGCATCTGTCCGCCGAAGCTGATTCCGGCAACCTGGGAGCGGTCAATGCCCTCTGTCAGTTCTTTCATTCCAGCCATACTCTGGGTGTACCAGTCTTCCGGATTCTGCTCAGACCAGCCCGGATGCGGGAAAAATAATGGATATTCTTTTGATACGATATTACAGATTTTTCCGGATTCTTCCATAAGAAGAAGTTTTACTGCGGAAGTACCAAGATCAACACCGATAAAATACATTTTTATCCTCCTTAAGTTCATGTCTTAGGCGTTCCTTCTAGGCTTTCCGGACAGAACCCTCTTAGAATGCCCTGCCCGCCTATTCTAAAAACAGCCGTACCGCATAAAGTGGTACGGCCGTTTCTATATATGCCTATAATTCTATTCAAATCGTCCCTTCCTGCTTTTTTAAGCAAGAAGCAATCATTCTACATTGCTCTCAACTTTGTACACAGCAATTACTTACTGTTTATTTAAGCATTAGCCCCATGGATTCTCTGTAGGATATCTTACACCAGCCGGCTGGTTGTAACCGATTTTCTTAACATCAAGTCCAAGGAATTTCACTACTTCGTAGAATGCCTTTCCATAATGTCCGAACATAACTGCACCGTGATGCGGGTAGTTGCCCTCGATCAGTACGTGACGGTAGAATCTTCCCATCTCTTTGATTGCGAAGATACCAATACCACCAAAGGATCTTGTAGGTACGTCAAGAACTTCACCTTCTGCAACATAAGAAACAAGCTCTCCCTCAGAGTTGCACTGCAGACGATAGAATGTAATATCAGAAGCAGCGATATCACCCTCCAGAGTTCCTCTTGTGAAATCTGGTTCAGATCCTGCCGGCTCAAGAAGTCTGTGCTGGATCAGCTGATATTTAACAGCTCTGGACTCGCACATCTTGCAGGCCGGAGTATTTCCGCAATGGAAGCCCATGAATGTATCGGTAAGCTTATAATCATATTTGCCCTTGATATCCTCATCATAGATGTACTGAGGAACGGAGTTGTTGATGTCAAGCAGTGTAACAGCGTCATTGGAAATGCAAAGTCCGATGTACTCGCTAAGAGCTCCGTAGATATCAACCTCACAGGATACCGGGATTCCTCTTGCAACAAGACGGCTGTTTACATAGCATGGCTCAAATCCAAACTGTGACGGGAATGCAGGCCAGCATTTATCAGCAAATGCAACGTATTTTCTGGCGCCCTTGTGAGCCTCAGCCCAATCAAGAAGAGTAAGCTCGAACTGTGCCATTCTCTCACTAAGGTCAGCATAGTATCTGCCCTCGCCCATTTCCTTTGCCATATCTGCGCAAACCTCTGGGATACGAGGATCGTTCTCATGCTCTTTGTAAGCAACCAGAAGGTCAAGCTCAGAGTTCTCTTCGATCTCAACACCCAGCTCATAGAGTCCTTTGATCGGTGCGTTACATGCGAAGAAGTCCTGTGGACGTGGTCCAAAGGTAATGATCTTCAGGTTACGAACACCGATAACGGCACGTGCAACTGGTACGAAGTCAGCGATCATGGTAGCAATGTCAGTTGCAGTTCCAACCGGATATTCCGGAATATAAGCTTCAAGATGACGCATCTTTAAGTTGTAGGAGCAGTTCAGCATACCGCAGTAAGCATCGCCACGACCATTGATCATATCGCCATCGCCCTCAGCAGCAGCTACATACATGCAAGGTCCGTCAAATCTCTCAGCAATCAGGGTCTCCGGAGTCTCTGGTCCGAAGTTTCCAAGGAAAACAACAAGTGCATTACACTCAGCTTTGTTTACATCCTCGAGAGCCTTCTCCATGTCTTTCTCATTCTCAACAGTTACTGGACATTCATAAAGCTCACCCTTGTAAGCGTCCATGATAGCTGCGCGTCTCTTCTCAGAAAGCTGAATCGGGAAACAGTCACGGCTTACTGCGATTAATCCAAGTTTTACTACTGGTATATTGTTCATAATAGGTATTCCTCCATATTTTAATTTTTTAAGAAATTTTCAATTGTGGTAGCTATGTAAGCTCCTCAGGTCTCAATATTCACTTTTCAAACAGACTTTAGTAGTTACCCACCAACAACGTGTCGGTTTATCTTCTAAAAAAAATGAGCAACTATGAATTATTTTATCAGTCAATTGTGATATTCTCACCCTTCAGGCCATTAAATGCGCCAGCGATCTTCGCATCCTCATGTGCGATCAGCCATTTGTTCTTGGCTGTCATCAGGCTGTCCTCTCCTGTCTTCTCAGTCTGGAAAGTAAGGTCTGTGTTGGTTCCTTTCGGAAGTACAACAACACACTGGAAACCGCCCTCATTCACATGGCATGGTGCGTAGTGAAGTGTGGTAGCGTATACCTCGATTCCGGTTCCTGCCGGTACAAGGAATGCCTCGATCTTAGATGTATCATAGGTATGATCCGGCTCAATGTCCTGCTGATGTCCGATAAGAAGGACAAGATCTGTAACCGCTACATTGATCTCGGAATTACGATGATACTCCACTGCATTCAGCTTCTTGTTATGGCCATTGCAGTATCCGATCTGGACCGGCAGCCCGCCGTATCCCTTGTTCTGCAGGTCTTTCATAATATCCAGTGCCTCCAGCTCTTCAACGGATGGAACGTAGATTACATCCTCTGGAACCGGAGTATGTTTCATCTCCTTGATAAGACCTGTAAAGTCGTATCCCTCCAGCACCTGTCCATATTTACGGAATGCCGAATCTGTTACTTTCTGAATCTTCACGATTAACCTCCTTTTGCGCATATCAGAATGCGGACATGGCTACTATCTGCCACTCTCACAGCAGTCCAACATGCTCATACTCAAGATTCCCGAACCAGCTGCTGACCTCAGTCTGCCCTGGTTCTTTCTGCATGAAAAAAGCATACCATATTCTGGTATGCTTTACGACGGTTTTCTTGTCTTATCTATAGCACTTTTTTGACATTTTATTCTTTTGGAGTTGTATTAAATTTTTTTCTTACTTCGCTTGGAAGTCTGTTATATTTCTTCTGAAATTCTCTGGAAAAGGCTCTGCTGCTGGCAAAGCCGTTGTCCAGGGCAATCTGGCTCACGGTTTTCTCTGTATTCATCAGTTCCCGATATGCATAAGACATGCGAATTTCCTGTAAATAAGTCTTAAAATTGATTTTTGCATACTTTTTGAACATTCGCGACAAATAAGCGTCTGAATAGCCAAATAAATTTGCCATCTCAGAAAGTTTCAGTTCTTCTGTATAATGCTCACGCATGTAAGTGGTAATTTTTGACAAAGCATCCAGGCGTCGGCTGTCCTTAATTTCCTCCTGCGCAGCCTCTGTCTCACGATAATCCCTTACCAGCAGATACAAAATATTGTAGTACAGTGCCATAGTCCGGTACTCCCATCCTTCTTCACGGGCACGGTACACCTTATAAAGCTCCTCAATAAAAAATGCCAGCTTCCGGTTATCCGGAGCCTTGGACTTCTGATCCTTTGCTACACGGGCTGCACTTGTAAATCGGATAAACCGCTGGGCAGTAAAATATTTTTCGAACTGCTTTAGTGGAATCTGCAAAACCACAGTCTCATTTTTCCTGGGGGCGTGAATGGAGTGGATCTCATTGGAATTGATGATGATCAGCCCGCCAGCCTCCAGGGGGTACTCTTCTTCATTAAGAAAAAAAGTCAGTCTGCCTTTTAGCACTGCAAAAATCTCAATTGAGGTATGCCAGTGTTTTTCTCTTTCGTAATTGCCGTGTCCGCCTTCAAATAAAAAGATTTTGAAAGGAAGACCTTCGTTTGGTATGATCAATTCATGCTGAAATTCCAAGATTTCACCTCCGGCAGGTATATTTCTATAAAGCCGCGCCATTTTCTTTCAGTTCCGAACCGGCTAGAGCGTGTTTGAAAAAGGCTTTCTGCAAGATGTTCGTCACAATTTGTGGGAGATTTCGCTCGGATGAGGGCGCCGTAGCGGGCTAAGGCAACCGAATTCAGGTGAAATATACCGCAAAGTGGAGCGTGCAGATTGCGGGAATGATTTTTCAAACACGCTCTAAAGTCTCTTGCTGTAAGAATATCATTTTCCCCTATATTTGACAATCCTGTTTCTTAGATTCTTTTTGGCTCCGCTGCCACGTCTTTTCTCGTTTCGTATTTTCTTAAATACAAGTTTTTTCTTATCTTGTATTTACCAGCTCAAACGCTTATAATTGAAATTAATTTTCAATATGTTATTTTTATTTTCGGGAGGTTTATCATGAAATTTATATATCCTGCTGTTTTTAAGAAAACCGAAGATGGTCGTTATAAGGGAACTTTCCCAGACCTGGAAGGCTGCTTCGGAGAAGGAGACACTTTAGACGAAGCTATCGAAAGCGCTAACGCTGCTGCATTCGACTGGATTTCTGTAGAGCTCTCCGAAGAAGTTCCAGAGCTGCCTCCGATCACAGATCCAGATGATATGGAATTAGAAGATGAGGATGTGGTCAGAAATATCCAGGTGAACATCCGGTTGTATGATGGGTGGGATGAATGAAGTTTACCGTGAGTGTTTGAAATGTCCGCTTACGTTCCAGACTTCACTGACTTACCTAATAAGTCCAAAATGGGGAGGCAAAGCCTCCCCATTAATTTTACCACTGTACCTGGTCAGAACCTTCTCAGTTACAAAATATTTTTGTTTTATCTTGCCTGCTTCTTCACTGCCACTGCAATGGACAGACCGGGAGCATAATATGGAATCAATGTAGCCTGCAGTGCATGATAAATATCAGACTTTCCAGGCCATACGGTCTCCAGAAGATTGTTCTCTCTGTCCAGCTGGTGGAACCAGGAACCGTTTACGTGATCCAGAACTTTCTCATCCAGATATTTCATAAACTCTGCATAATCTGCTGCGTATTTCTCATTATCTGTTACATGGAACAGAACGGAAGAGGTGTTGATTGCTTCTGCAAGAGTCCAGTGCATTCTGTCATGGACTACAGGTTTGCCGTTCCAGTCTGTTGTGTAACAGATTCCCGGTGCACCGTCTGCATTCCATGCGTCAGCAACTGCGCGGTTATACAGATTCTCTGCAGCTTCAATATAAGGTGCTGCGCCAGCCTTGTCCTCTTTATATGTAGAAAGCGCCCACTGTGTGATCAGTCTTGCCCACTCAATTCCGTGTCCCGGAGTTGCGCCGTATGGCTTAAACTGGTCGTCCGGGCGGTCTTTGTTGCATTCCAGATCCGGTACCCAGTCACTGGAAAAATGCTCCGGTATACGCCAGTTATTGTCCTTTGCCCATATCAGAACACGGTCGATGATCCTGCCTGCACGTACGCGATATTTCTCATCCCCGGTCACATCAGCTGCGGCAAGAAACGCCTCAACGGAATGCATATTTGCATTCAAGCCTCGATAGGAATCCAGCTCTGTAAATTCTGTGTTCCAGGTATCACAGGAAAGTCCTTCTTCCTCGTTCCAGAATCTCAGATCATAAAGTGCCAAGGCATCTTTCAAAAGCTCTGCTGCCCCTTCTCTGCCGGCCAGCACGCCGGAAGAAGCTGCCAGAATTACAAATGCATGGGCATAGCACTGCTTGGTTGGAACAATTTCATTGTCCTTTGTAAGACCTGCATACCAACCACCATTTTGATCATCGTGAAGCTCGCCTCTAAGCCCCTTCAACGCTGCATCAGCCAGTGCCTCGCTGCCTTCATGTCCAAGCATAGAACCAATGCTGTACACATGTGTCATACGGCTTGTGATCCATGTTTCACGGTTACGGTCTTTCCAGGGAGTGCCGTCATCTCCAAGATAATAGGAGCTTCCTCCTGGTGACGGAAACTGATGCCCGAAGCTTAATAAACCATCTCTTACATCCTGCAGAAATTCCTGGTTTTCAGCTGTTCCAAGCTGATATTTTTTCTCTGTAACTGCCATTTCTGTTTTCTCCTTTTATACTGTAATATACTGTGAAAGTCCCGCTCTACAGCTGACTTGCATATATAGTGATGTCACAAATAGGCAACAAGTCCGTTTTGTGATGATCTCCCACTTTGCTATCTTCATTTTACCTTGTCTGAAAGGCCTTGAACAGAGGGGTGAACTTTGGCTTTTATGGGGATTTTTACTGTTTCACTTCTCTGGCACAATTATACTCCCGGACAGAATTTCGGTCAATTTATTTAAGTTTCATCAAAATAGCCGCCATTAGTACGTTATTTTGATATGCCCCTTGTCAAGTAGACAGGTGAAATATCTAAAGGTAAGCGACAAAAATACCTACATTTCATTTTGGAGTGTAGGTATTTTTATGCACACCATTTCTCTTT
>NZ_JBCOME010000015.1:0-68724 GCF_040924365.1 Ruminococcus sp. 1001136sp1_2201st1_G3_2201SCRN_220225
CTGCTTTTCATTATTTATTTTTACCCCCAAAAGTTAATCTACTAAAAACCAAAATTGTAATTTGGTTCTCAATTGAAAAAAGTTATATTTTTCTGTTACCATCCACTATTTTTTACGATATATAATATGAATGGAAATATTTTTATTCAAAAAGGCGCCTTATCTGTTGCTGGTCAGATTATGGACAGTGACTTTTATCTTAAAGAAACCCGGAGGACAACCTGTAAATGAATGATGATGAAATTATAAATCTGTTTTTGAAAAGAGATGAGAATGGAATTATAGAATTGAGTACTAAGTATCATCCCTATTGCTACAAGATTGCCTGGAATTTATTAGCGAATAGAGAAGATGCCGAGGAATGTCTGAATGATACCTGGTTTTCAGTATGGTCACAGATTCCTCCTACGCATCCTCCTGTATTGGCACACTTTTGCGGTCGGATTACAAGAAATCTTAGTATTGACCGTATAAGAAAAAAGTTTGCAGGCAAGCGCCCGGATGTTCATATGGCAGATGTTATGGATGAAATGGAGCAGCTAAATGTAACTTATACCGTGGAAGAACAGCTGGCAGAAAAAGAACTGATGGAAACCATAAATCGTTTTTTGGAAGAGATGTCTCCAAAGGACAGATATATTTTTGTACGAAGATACTGGTTTTTGGATCCTGTTTCTGCAATATCCAAAAGGCATCATATGTCAGTGGGAAGCGTGAAAATGAATTTATACAGAAACCGGAAAAAGCTGTTGAAACTGTTGGAAAAAGAAGGAGGACGCATATGAAAAAGTTTGATTTTTCAAAAGAATTTGGTAATATTGATCCGAAATATATAGAGGAAGCAGAGCGGGAATGGAGTGACAAAAAGGAAAACTGGAGACCAAAATGGTGGAGCAAAGCAGCAGCTGCCTGTGTGATTGTCACCTTGGGTTCTGTTATCTTTTCTAATCCGCATATCCAGGCTTCAATAAAAAATATTACATTGTCCATAGGAGAAACCCTTGGTTTCCCCAAAAGCATTGAATCTTATACGGAAGTGTTGAATACCTCTAAGGAAGACAAAGGAATTACTGTAACATTAAAAGAAGTGGTTCTGGATAATGGGGTTCTGTTAACAAAGGTGCATGCAGAAAAAACATCTTCCGGGCAAAAGGGCACGGATGATGTCCAGGATGCCTGGACCTTTGCCAATACACAGCTTAACATTGATTATCAGAAAACTACAATAAATGGACAGAAAATTGAAGAATACGAAAGCGGACACTATCTGCCGTATTCGGATGAGGATTTACTAAATACCGGACTGGATGAAAATGTCTATGATGCTGTTCTGGAATCCCGCTTTTCCCTTGATGAGGATTTGGGAGAAAATCCGGAAGTACATTTGGTACTTGGTGCTTATCAAAATGAAAATCTTGGCGAAGATTATTTTGCAGAATTTGAGTTTGATTTTTCTATTCCTCATGCGGAGCTTATGAAACAGACAGTTCATAAAAAGCTAGAAGATATTTCTATTAAAACAGAAGAAGGAACCGTGAAATTAACAGACTTTTCCATGAATAAACTGCAAAGTATAATTGCGGCAGAAATTCCGGAAGAACTTGAGGAAAAGCTGTATAAAGGTAATGAGATGATGCTTATGGGGACAGACAGTAAAGGAAATCAGGTACAGTATGAACTGCGCAGTAATTCAGCAGATGGTAAATCTCAATGGAGTTTTAAAACCAGTTTCTGGGGCATGTATCAGCTGGATTCTGACGGTCCGGTTCTTTTACTCCCGGATATTGACAGCGATTATCTGGAATTACAGCTTTATACCAGAGAGCCTTATATGGCTGCTGCAGACACTATCTGGGTTGATGACGATTTTGTAGAAATTGGTGAGACTACAGAAGAAGTGGAAGAAGTTCCAGAGGATACTTTGGAGGGAGAAAATCCGTCAGATGCAGAGGAGCCGATTGAAACTCAAATTATCGGAGGGGCAGTAGCTCCCACAGAAGTAAGGCTTCAAGACGATACAGACCAGAAAGAAAATACCGACGCAGCAAATAAAACGGATGAAGATTATGGAACCGAAGAAAGCGCATATGATGGAACTACAGGTGAAATCACTGCAGAATCTGACTGGACACCTGTCGGTGAAAAAATAAGGATTCAGATTAAGTAGAGAAACGTGAATCTTCTTAAAAAATACCATGTCAAAGAAGCTTTGCATACCTGTTTTTTCCACTGTAAAAGGTAAATTGCTTTTCATTAGGCAGAATTTTTTATATAATCCAAGTGAGAAGCAAAACCGATTGGAAGAACAGGAGCAGAGCAAATATGAACATTGGAACGCAGATATTAAAAATACGAAAAGAAAAGGCGCTGACTCAGGAGGAATTTGGAAAAATATTTCATGTTACCAGACAGACTGTGTCTAATTGGGAGAATGAAAAGAGATTCACGTTCATGGAAAAACAAATTCGTGCGATTTGACCAGATTGTGGGGAAAGCTGTTGTAAGATACTATCCTTCTTTTAAGTGGTTAGGATAATAAGAAACGCGAATATCAGTGGCTTATTTAGTACTGGAATATTCGCGTTTTTTATTTGATATCGCAAAGTTTTTATATTTTCAAATATATGTAATCAGTTGGCAGCCGGTTTTCTAAAAAGATTAAAAATTCCTGTCTGCTCAATCAATCTTGTGATGGTAAAGAAGATAAAGGAATCGATTGGCCACATGATCAGGTTCTTTACAGTACGCATTGGGAGGATTGCAAGGAATCCTTTTCCGTATAGCATGTCCAGCCATAAGGTATTTAACAGAACATTTACAATCAGAACGACAACCAGTTTTGCAATCAGCACGCGACGGAAAGTGAGCTTATGTTTGTAGTAAAAACATCCATAAATAAATGCCGCGAGCATTGCGTTAAAGGTGAACCCAAAGAAAAATGGACCATCAGGGCGGATAAAGAATTTCACAGTATCCAGCACACCGGCAAACAAACATCCGGTAATGGGTCCAAACAGATAATCAGCAATCTGGTTTGGAATACCGGAAAATCCAATTTTTACATAGGGACCGATATTGATAGAAGCAACTGAATTTAAAATCAGTGCCAGGGCAGCAAGCATTGCACAGACTGCCAGGGTAGAAGTGGTTTTCAGCTCTTTGGCTGAGGTGAGAAACATGTTCTTTGTTTTCTCCATAAAAAAATTACCTCCTTTTCTTTTTTCGCTCACAATAGGAGATAATTTATGGATTCATATTTATCTTCTGTTGCAGCGAGAAGCAATCCACGAACCGCAAGATTTCTCTTTTCGTCCTCCGGCAACTCTCCATCCGGAAGGCACTTTACGCTCATGAATTTACTCTGCATTACTTTACATGGGGCAGTATATAGCATATTATTGGAAAAAGCAAGAAAAAAATATATAAAAATATAAGTTTTTGCAATTAAGAAAACAGACAAGAAATCGTGGCATTTTCTCCATATTTTCTAAAACTTTGTCCATATGTTTTTACAAAAATCAGACTATAATAAAAGAAAAAACCGTTCAGGAGGAATCATTATGGCAATTTTAGTTACAGGTGGTGCTGGTTATATTGGAAGCCACACGGTAGTGGAGCTTCAGAATGCAGGATATGATGTTGTGGTACTGGACAATTTAAGCAATGCAAGTGAAAAAGCACTGGACAGAGTATCAAAAATCACAGGAAAACCAGTGAAGTTTTATAAGGCAGATATTCTGGACAGAGATGCTTTAAATGATATTTTTGATAAGGAAACTATTGAGTCCTGTATCCATTTTGCAGGTTTGAAGGCAGTTGGAGAATCTGTGGTTAAGCCCTGGGAGTATTATGAAAATAACATAGCAGGCACTTTAACTCTGGTTGATGTAATGAGAAAACATAATGTGAAAAATATTATTTTCTCTTCTTCAGCAACTGTATATGGAGATCCGGCGCAGATTCCGATTACAGAAGAATGCCCAAAGGGACAGTGTACGAATCCGTATGGCTGGACAAAATCCATGCTGGAACAAGTGCTTACCGATATCCAGAAAGCAGATCCAGAATGGAATGTTATGCTTCTTCGTTACTTTAATCCAATTGGCGCACATAAGAGTGGAACAATTGGAGAGAACCCAAATGGCATTCCCAATAACCTTATGCCATATATTACACAGGTAGCAGTTGGTAAGCTGAAGGAACTTGGTGTATTTGGAAATGATTATGATACTCCGGATGGAACTGGTGTAAGAGACTATATTCATGTTGTGGATCTGGCAAAGGGGCATGTAAAAGCGCTTAAGAAAATCGGGGAAAATCCTGGGCTTGCGATTTACAATCTGGGAACCGGAAAGGGCTATAGTGTTCTTGATATTGTAAAGAATTTTGAAGCGGCAACTGGTGTGAAAATTCCATATGTGATCAAACCTCGCCGAGCCGGAGATATTGCAACTTGTTATTGTGATGCATCTAAGGCAGAAAAAGAGCTTGGCTGGAAAGCAGAGAACGGTATCCGTGAGATGTGTGAAGATTCCTGGAGATGGCAGTCTAATAATCCGCAGGGATATGAAGAATAGGATGTATATTTAAAATAAGAGAGCTGTAAGATGCAGCCCTCTTATTTTTTTGAATAATTGACCTTATGTTATAAATGAACGCATTTTTTATCCTGAAATATTCTATTTTTTAAAATTCTACAATTTTGTGCATGTTTTGTTAAATGTTGTTTATGTAATTTTGGGAAAGATAAAGATATAATTATATTCGGATTAAGGAAGTACGAAAATAAACCTGAAAAAACAGGAGAAAGAGAAGGAAAACATGGAAGAAAAAAGATATTTGAAATGGTACAACAAAGTCGGATACGGTTCCGGAGATGTGGCTGGAAATGTGGTATATGCATTCCTTTCCACCTTCGTAATGCTCTATCTGACCAATACTGTTGGATTGAACCCGGGTATTGTAGGAACATTGATTGCAGTATCAAAACTGTTTGATGGAGTGACCGATATTTTCTTCGGCTCTATGATTGATAAGACAAAAACAAAAATGGGAAAAGCAAAACCTTGGATGCTGTATGGTTATATCGGCTGTGCAGTTACTTTGATCGGTGTATTTGCAATTCCGGAAAGTCTTGGACAGACAGCGCAGTATGCATGGTTCTTTATTGCATATTCCCTGTTAAATGCAGTGTTCTATACAGCAAATAACATTGCATATTCAGCTCTTACAGCTCTGATTACCAAAAACAGCAAAGAACGTGTAGAAATGGGATCTTACCGTTTTATCTTTGCATTTTCTACCAGTCTTTTGATCCAGTCTGTTACTATCAAGTTTGTTGAGATTATGGGAGGGGGAGCTGCTGGATGGAGAATTGTAGCAATCATTTATGCCATCATTGGACTTATTATAAATACAGTTTCTGCATTATCTGTAAAAGAGCTTCCAGAAGAAGTCTTAAACGAAGATGCATCAAGCGCAGTAGATGAAAAATATAGCCTTATTGAAGCTGCAAAACTGTTATTTTCCAACAGATTTTATATTATGATCTGCGTAACCTACATTCTGCAGCAGATTTATTCCGCAATGCTCAGTATGGGTATTTATTACATGATGTATGTATTGAAAAACGAGGATCTGTTCCCGGTATTTTCCTGGGTAATCAATATCCCGTTAATCATTGCACTGGTTATTACACCATCTTTAGTAGCAAAATGGAAAGGGTTATATAAGCTGAATCTGGTTGGATATACCATTGGAACCATTGGACGTGCCCTTGTAGTAGTTGCTGCTTATATGGGAAGCGTACCGCTTATGATTGCCTTTACAGCCGTTGCTGCATTTGGTATGGGACCATGGCAGGGTGATATGAATGCGGTGATTGCTAACTGTTCAGAGTATACTTATCTGACAAAGCATAAACGTGTAGACGGAACCATGTATTCCTGTACTTCCCTTGGTGTGAAACTTGGAGGAGGACTTGGAACTGCGATTACAGGCTGGCTTCTGGAATTCAGCCACTTTAACAGTTCACTTGCTGTACAGCCGGATTCCTGCCTTAGCATGCTTCATACTATGTATCTGTGGATTCCAGTTGTGATTTGTGTAATCATTACTTTTATTATGTCACAGATGAATGTAGAAAAGGCAAATGAAAAATTAAAGAACAGTAAAATGCTGAAAGCAAAATAATCATTAAGATAACGAAATATAGCAATGGGATGTAACAATAAAAATGTCTAGAGGATGATTATGAACTATAGCGGCTTAAAAGAAGACAAAAGATTAATTGAAGCAGTACCGACCGCAAGACAGATTGCATATGAAAGTATGGAATTTTTCTGTTTCATTCATTTTACAGTAAATACCTTTACCGGAAGAGAATGGGGCGATGGAACAGAGCCGGAATCTATTTTTAATCCGACAGAGCTGGATGCAAAACAGTGGGCGAAAACAGCCGCAGAGGGCGGTATGAAGGGACTGATTCTTACCTGCAAACATCACGACGGATTCTGCCTGTGGCCATCAAAATACACCGAACACAGTATCAAAAACTCTCCATATAAAAATGGAAAGGGTGATATTGTAAGAGAAACAATGGAGGCTTGCAAAGAATATGGCCTGAAGTTTGGTGTTTATCTTTCTCCTTGGGACAGAAACAATGAATCCTATGGAAAAGGAAAAGAGTATGATGACTATTATGTGAATCAGCTTACAGAGCTTCTGACAGAGTATGGTGATATTTTTGTAGTATGGTTGGACGGTGCCTGTGGGGAAGGCGCAAACGGAAAGGTACAGAAATATAACTGGCAAAGATACTACCAGGTAGTTCGCAAGCTACAGCCAAATGCTGTGATCTCTATTTCTGGTCCTGATATCCGTTGGTGTGGAAATGAAGCTGGTGAGGTACGCCCAAGTGAATGGAGCGTGGTAGCAGCAGATATGAAAGATCCGGCTCTGACCGCAGAGTTAAGCCAGCAGGAGGATAATGAAGAGTTCCGTGAAAGACCATTGGATGAAACACAGTCTGATCTGGGAAGCAGGGAACGTCTTGCGAAGGAAGAACGACTTGCCTGGTATCCGGCTGAGACAGATGTCTCCATCAGACCGGGCTGGTTCTATCACGAAGAAGAGGATGATAAAGTACGTTCTTTTGAGAATCTGAAGGATATTTACTTAAAATCAGTTGGTGGAAATACTACACTTCTGTTAAACATCCCTCCGATGAAAAACGGAAAGATCCATCCAACGGATATTCAGAACCTGAAGCAGTTAGGTGGCTTTATCAAAGAAAGCTTTTCCAATAATTTAGTGGAAGAAGCTGGTATTACAACCATTCCACCACTTGACTGCCGGGAGATGTCCCCAGAAGTTCTTAGAACCGATGATTATGAGACTTATTTTCTGAATGAGGCTGGAACCAATAAACTGGTTATCAAGATTAAATGGATTGAAAGAAAAAAACTACATTATCTTGTTCTGAAAGAAGCAATTCCGCTTAGCCAGAGAGTTGAGGCATTTAATGTCTGCTATGAAGAAAACGGCAGCATAAAAAAATGCTATGAAGGAACAACTATCGGATATAAGAGAATCGTCGATTTGAAGGGAATCCATACAGATAGTCTGGCAATCGTAATTGAAGATTCCAGAGTTGCACCTGCGATGGCATTTGTGGGAGTATATTAAAATAGAAGAATAAGAAGTACATATGACTAGGGGAGAGCGTATGTAGAATATTAGTAATAAAAATAAATCAATTAAAAGCCCAGGCAGTTTTTGAACCTGGGCTTTCGTATACAGATCATTTCTTTTCTGGTTCAGTCATCTGATTCTCTTCATTTTGCCGCAGTTGTTTCCGAAACTGTGACGGCGAAGCGCCAAACTGTTTCCGGAAAAAGCGGCTGAAATATAATGGATTTTCATATCCAACCAGATTCGAAATTTCTGTAACATTGTAGTTTGTGGTTTCCAACAGAGATTTCGCATTTGAAAGACGCAGGTTCTGTATGTACTGGGCGGGTGTTGTATTCGTATATTGTTTGAAGTTCTGGATAAACCAGCTAACACTAATATTTTTCGAAGCTGCATATTTTTCAATATTAATCTGTTTATTGTAATGCATTCGGAAATAATCAACTGCCTGCGCCATGTCATCCATGATCATCGGATTCTTCTTGTGTGGTTTTACAAGAATCTGGCGGTGAAGAAGGATTAAAAGCTGCATAAAGTAATACACAAGAAGCTCTTCATAGTCATCTTTCCGCAGCTGCAGTTCTTCAATCATGTTCATGTACAGATGCTTGTATTCCATGGAGACCCCGGAATAAATCACATGAACGCCATCTACAATGCCGTATTTGCGGAGGATATTTTTGACGTTATTCCCAGTAAAATGAACCCAGTACACTTCCGGATGGTCGGCACCATAATAGTAGTAGCGCTGTTCTTCTTTTGGACGGTACAAAACCATGTTTCCAGCAGAAACAATTTCCTCTTTTCCATCAAAATAGAAATGTGCTTTTCCAGAAGCAACGTAAAGAAGCTGGTAATCAAGCCGACCTCGCGGCCGGTGCGTTGGCAGCTTCTTTATTGTATACAGACGGTAAGTACCGCAGCTCCCTATAAAAATAGGATGTTTTTTATCTTTAAAATCCAAGCGTGTCTGGTGCCAGTAAGCGGAGTTTGTGTACAATATAAATTACCTCCTTGTAAATCGGAACAGATTGTGCATATTTCAAAATTAATAAAAAAGTGTATATTTTTGTGTCTTTACTTGTTAAATTATATCATTTTGTGCATGTTTTGTCGAACAGAGTTTATGTAAATTTTTTAAAAAACAGGTATAATCATATCAGATGTTAAAACAGAAAAATATATAATATTGGAGGAGCAAATATGATTGTACCAAAACACTACGAAAATCTGAATGTGTTACATGAAAACACCATGCCCCATCGAGCATACTACATGCCTGCATCAAAGGATATGGGATCTCTTGTACATGACAGAGAGAAATCTGACCGTATGGAGCTTTTAAATGGAAACTGGAAATTCCAGTTCTATAAGAGCATTTATGATCTTCAGGAAAAATTTTACGAAGCAGGTTATGACACTAAGGGCTTCGACGAAATTCCAGTTCCGGGAATCTGGCAGAACTATGGCTATGACAGCCATCAGTATACCAATGTCCGTTATCCAATTCCGCTTGATCCGCCATATGTACCACAGGAGAATCCTTGCGGAGCGTACGTACACCAGTTTGAATATAAGAAAGATTCCAAAGCACCAAAAGCATACTTGAATTTTGAGGGTGTAGATTCCTGCTTCTATGTATGGATCAATGGTGTCTATGTAGGCTACAGCCAGGTGGCTCATGCAACCAGTGAATTTGACGTGACCGATCATCTGAAAGAAGGAACAAACACTTTAGCGGTACTTGTCCTGAAATGGTGTGATGGAACTTATTTAGAAGACCAGGACAAATTCCGTATGACAGGAATTTTCCGTGATGTATATCTGTTAAAGCGACCAGAAAGTGTACTGTATGATTATTTTACCACTACATCTATAGGGGAAAATGGTGCAGAAATTGAAATTCGTGCGAATTTTCTTGGGGAGAGCAATGCAGCAGAAAATACTAAAATTGTAATCCGGAATCATGAGGGAAATACGGTGGCTACAGGTACATTTAAGAAATGTGACGATGAAAATTTTGCTTACAAAGCGGTATTAGATATCACAACCCCTGTACTCTGGAATCCGGAACAGCCATATCTGTATCAGGTGCTTTTCCTTTCCGAGAATGAGGTGATCATAGACCGTATCGGTATCCGTGAAATCCACTGTGAGGGAAGCGTAATCTATATTAATGATGTAAAAGCAAAATTTAAAGGTGTAAACCGTCATGACTCCGATCCGATAACCGGTTCCGCAGTAAATATGGAGCAGATAAAAAAAGATCTGATCATGATGAAACAGCACAACTTTAATGCAGTCCGAAGCAGCCATTACCCGAATTCTCCTTATTTCTATCAGCTTTGTGATGAGTATGGCTTATTTGTGATCGCAGAAGCTGATAATGAGAGCCATGGAACCCAGACACAGTACTTGAAAAATTCAGAGTGGGAAAATGTAGTTGAGCAGTGGAATAAAAGAATTGCAAATAACCCGGATTTCATTCCTGCAACCATGGACCGTACCAGACTTTGTGTGGAAAGAGAAAAAAACCGCCCATGTATTGTAATGTGGTCTATGGGTAATGAATGTGGATATGGATGTACCTTTGAGGAATCCCTAAAATGGACCAAAGAATTTGACCCAACCCGTCTTACGACTTATGAGAGTGCATTCTATCAGAGTACAGACCGTGAGTATGACTATTCTAATATTGATGTAGTTGGAAGAATGTACCCAGCTTTTTCTGAGATTGATGAATACATGGAAAAGAATCCGGATAAGCCTCTACTTCTGGTAGAATATTGCCACGCCATGGGAAATGGACCTGGAGACCTGGAGGATTACTTTGAATTGATCCAGAAGTACGACAGTCTTTGTGGAGGTTTCGTATGGGAGTGGTGTGATCATGCTATTTACAAAGGCCAGGCTGAAAATGGCAAGGGAATCTATTATTATGGAGGAGATCATGGCGAAGAAATTCACGATGGAAACTTCTGTATGGATGGACTGGTTTATCCTGACAGAACACCACATACTGGGTTAAAAGAATACAAAAATATATATAGACCGGCAAGGGTTCTTCACTATGATCAGAAAACTGGAGATATGGTTCTTCATAACTATATGAATTATGTTGATCTTAAAGATTATATTTTTCTTATATATGAGGTGAGCGTTGACGGAGAAGTTGACTGTGTAGGACAAATTGAATTAGATGAAAGTATACCAGCTCATGAAGAAAAAACAATCAAACTTCCTGTTTCAATACCAGATAGTGGAAAATGTTACCTAAAAGTATCTTATTGTTTGAAAAATAATACTCAGATTTTACATTCGGATGAGTCTCTTGGATTTGATGAAATCCTTTTAAAGAACATAGATGGAAGAAATCAGAAAGCCATTAAACTTCTTGCTGAAATGAATACTGATAATAGTTTTACTGTGGAAGAGTGTGACAGATACTTTACAATTCATGTAGGGCAGGAAAATACTTATCGCTTCAACCGACTGACAGGATTATTTGAAAGCATTACTGTAAAGGGAAAAGAACTTCTGACTCGTCCTATGGAATTAAATATCTGGAGAGCACCAACTGACAACGACCGGAAAATCAAATTAGAATGGATGAATGCTCATTATGACCAGAGCTATGCAAGAGCATATGAAACTTCCTGCATTACCAAAAATGGGAAACTACACATCTTAGGAACGTTAAGTGTTTCTGCACCTACCGTACAAAAAATTCTTGATGTGAAGTCAGAATGGATTATTACTTCGGATGGCGCAATCCAGGTAAAAATGGATGTAAAGAGGGATTTGGAATTTCCAATGCTTCCGAGATTTGGAATCCGTTTATTCCTTAACAGAGATTTTGACAACGTAGAATATTACGGAATAGGACCTGAGGAAAGTTACGTAGATAAGAGAAGAGCCGGCAGTCATGGAAAATATGATGCTAATGTACTTGAAATGCATGAAGATTACCTGCGTCCACAGGAAAATGGAAGTCATACCGACTGTGACTACCTTATCTTAAAAGGACAGGAAAATACTTTTGCAGCTGCAGGAGAAAGGACATTTTCCTTTAACGTATCCCCATATACTCAAGAGGAACTGACAACCAAAAGACATAGCTATGAATTACAGCCTTGTGGAAGTACGGTCGTGTGCCTGGATTATGTCCAAAACGGAATTGGTTCTAACAGTTGCGGGCCTGAGTTGTCAGAACAGTACCGCCTTGATGCAGAACAGTTCAATTTTGAAATTAAAATGATAATTAAATAATACAGAATAAAGAAGCTGCCAGCTTAAACGGAGCAGGCTATGGCAGCCATTTCCCAGAAGGGAATCCGAATGACTATTACTGTACTTGCTTCTCTGCCAATCTTCGCGCTATATCCATTCATGCAGAAGTATTTCTCAAAAGGAATTATGGTGGGTGCTGTAAAAGGCTGACTTTAATAATCCCTGGCATTCGATCATTATGACAGATGCCGGGGATTTGTGTATTACAAACTAAAAAAGTATGCTGCATATAAAATATTGACCAGATAGTTGCTGTAAAAATTTATCCATAAAAAATTCTGTAACAACAGAGTATGAATTGGAGTGCAAATTCCGGCTCATCTGAGCACGATATCCGTAAGCGCTTAGATCTTGGGTAGCTTTACTGTCTACGTTTTTAAACTCATAATGATAGTAAATAGATTTTTACTACACTCCGCTTGATAGGAGATAGAAATTTACTACATTTGGAGGTTTCATTATGAGTAAGAAACGTGCTCCAGGGCGTTCCCTGGACGAATTGATGGAACTGATAACCGAATGCAGACAAAGTGGCCTGACAGATGCTGCATGGTGTAATGAGCATGGGATATCTCCCAGCTGTTTTTACAATGCAGTTACCCGTCTCCGCAAAAAAACCTGTCAGATACCGGATCCAGCCCCCAAAGACAGCTCTCTTGACCTTACATCCCATAAACAGGATTACAGATGAAGAAATTGTGTCAGTATCTCATTTGGCACCGATTCATGATATCGGAAAGACCGTGCAGACAAAATATCACCAAACAAAAAATACATTATTCCCGTCCTGGGCGATAAACGCATAAATGATGTAACCACAGACGAACTGATAAAGATCCTGAAAGAGACCGAGATCCCTGATACCCAAAACTTTCCGATGGAAGAATATTCTATGTTGTGTGATGCAGTATCCAGTTTCTTTCGGAATGCCATGGAATTATACTGTGCAGGACAGGACAATGGTACGGCTGCTGCCAATGCCATAAGATCCCGTGGGCTGAGAATTTGGGACGATAGTGTTTCTTACGATACTTCCGAAGCTTATTCTTTCCAGCAGCTTTTGCAGCTACTGAAGATTTCCAAATGGAATGCCCCAACGCTTTATCTTCCCATGCTCCTGTCCGCCACTGCCGGCCTGCAGATTGCAGAGATTGTCCGTATTCATTTTGATGATATCGACCTTGATAATCATTGCCTTGATCTGCCGAGGACTCACAAAGACTACAACGGTCCCCGTTCCAACATCGTACTGTCCATGGAAAATACCAAAACGGTATACCTGCCAGATATTATAATGAACGAGATCAAAAATCAGGAAAAGCGTCTAAATGCACTACAAGAACAGGATGCGAAATTTAATCCATTCCGATATCTGATCTGGAGCCAGAGTGGGAGACAACAGCAGGAGAATTTTATCAAGAAACCTTATGAACGTATCCTGTCCAAATGCTCTTTTCCTGCATTTCCATGGAGAAGCTTTCTAAAGATACGTTTAACAGACATAGAGATAGACGAATTAGAAGATTTTTTAGGGTATGAGACTTCCATGAACTTTGGTGCCTGCGAGATTCCCATTGATAAGCACGATCTTATGAATCTTACAGGAACAACATACTTTTGAAAATATTGGCATAGTCAGCTTACCCGGCTATGCCGTATTTTATTACCAGCAAAGGTCATCCGTCCCCGATGCAGGCAGATACAACACACAAATCGAGTGACCAAAACTGTTTTTCTTTCCATGTCAGGCAAAAAAATCTCTGTTTTTCAATAGGGCTTTCCCTATTTTTGTGACCAAACTGCTTTATAATTGTATGCCCGAGCTAAAAACACTTGAATTTCTTCCATATTAAGTGACCAAGGTTGGCTTCTGATCCTATCGCAATATAAAAAAAACTCTTTTTCTATAATATTTCCAACATGATTCTATATTCAAGCCGATTTTGCAAACAAAGCTTGCGCTTCCCTTACCTCCTGTTATATAATAAAAGCTACTGTTAACGGTCATTACTATCATTATATGGGAAATAGTTTTGCAATTTTCTAAATAAGGAAGCTGTTTCTCACTAAAAAAGTGACCAAACCCACTTTTTAGCCCCATAATGAGCTAAAAAATAGGGCTTGTTTTTACAGATTATCAACAAGCTCTAAATCAGGCAGATATTCTATGGCAGCAATCTATGTTTTGCAAACTCTGCCGTCTTTATTGTAAGATATATACAAAATACGAAAGGGAAACTATGAGAAAATTAGCACTTAGTGACGAAATATTACTTAGTGTTGACAAAGCAGCCCGCTACATTGACGGTGAAGTCAACTCCATAATGAAGGATAAAAAAGAGGTGACCACCCGGGTCGCATTTTGCTTCCCGGATGTCTAGGACACGATTTTTTTACCTACTACCTTTTAAAAATCACTTAGTTCTATTTGATGTTATTTCCTACCTTTTTATCTGTATCATTTTGTATTATTTTGTGTTATTTAAGCTTAAAAGGGATTCAATAACACAAAATAAGCCTTTGACAAAAGGCCATTTTTGACCACCTTTTGCAATCAATTTTCTGTTTCATACTTTCGGATCATGCCCTTTTATATGACAAAATTTGATATTTTTGTAAAAAACAGGTTTTTATGCAATCTGTCAGTTGTCTAATAATACTTCTTATGGTTACAATTCGGTTTCCAGACGGCTATTGCTGGTATTTTCTATTACACCTGTTCACTCATCATAAAAAGTATCTTGTAAAGGAATTCCATTAATGTTAAGATAGAATCAGATAAAAGTACTTTCACATTCATCAATCGAAAATGCCAGGAGGTGATTGCTGTAAATGGCTGATGAAAACACCCTATTAAACAGTGATTTAGAGTCACGCTACGAAAAATACAAAGGCATTATTAAGAATTTTACACTCATGAGTGATATATTTATGCGAAACGTGTTCAAGAAAAGAGAATGTCTGGAATATGTTCTGCAGGTCATTATGGAGAAACAAGATTTACACGTGATTGATCAGATAATCCAAAAAGATTATAAAAATTTGCAGGGACGCTCCGCAGTAATGGACTGCGTTGCCAGGGATTCCACAGGCAAACAATTTGATGTGGAAATCCAGCAGGATAATGAAGGAGCTTCCCCCAAAAGAGCCCGGTACCATAGTGGACTGATGGATATGAATACCTTAAATCCTGGACAGGATTTTGAGGAACTGCCGGAAAGCTATGTAATTTTTATTACCAGGGACGATATTCTTGGATATGGACTTCCCATTTACCACATTGACCGGCAGATCAAAGAACTGGAAGAGGCTTTTCAAGATGAAGCACATATCATATATGTAAATTCCAGGAATCAGGATGATACAGAACTGGGAAGACTGATGCATGATCTACACTGTAAAAAGGCAGATGAGATGCACAGTCCGATTCTTGCAAAACGAATGTATGAATTGAAAGAGACACAGAAAGGGGTTGAGCTTATGTGCCATGAAATGGAGAAAATCTATAGTGAAGGAATGGAAAGCGGAGAGAAACGTGGCGAGCTAAAGGCAAAAAAAGAAACCGCTCTTTCTATGGCAGAAGAAGGCATGAATATCCAAAAGATCGCCCGTCTGGTTAAGGTAAGCGAAAAAGATGTCCAGAAATGGATTGATGAGAATTTGTGTGCAATGAAATAAGTAGGATAATATTGTTGATGGGCAGGTCTGTTTTGGGCTTGCCCATTTTTCAAAGAACTTATTAATCTTTCACAATATGAAGATTTTTATAATGTACCCTATAAGGTGGACACAACAAGCCAAAGGGATTACTTGAAATGTTAATTACCGCTAGGGAAAATAATATATGGGCGCCACGCCAGAAGAAAAAAAGAAGCGGTTACATGAAGATTTTGATATTGCCATGACAGAAGAATTCGAGAGTGAGGTGAGAGACATGTGTAATCTAAGTAGAGCTCTTGTAGACCAGGGAATTGAACAAGGAATGAAACAGGGAGTTGAAAAAGAAAAAATGTCCCTGGCCCAGATGATGATCGAGGAAAAGGAACCTGTCGATAAGATTTCAAAATATACAGGCTATGCTATCGACAAGTTAAAGGAAATTGCAGCGGCAATGGGACAGACACTTGTGTAACATATGATTTTATAGGAAGAGGCTGTCCTGAAAACGTAGTTCAGCGATAACCTATAAACAAGCATTCTAAATAAGCTCGCCTTTTGGCGGGCTTATTTCCTTCTCTTAATTATACAGTTAAAGAGATTCATTTCGGCTGAATCATTACATTTACCCCTAACTTTTCTAATGTACGAATATTCCTATTGATTATCTTTTCTTGATTGATAACGGAGTAGTAGTCCGCTCCAAGGTCATGATAAGGAACTTTCTCTTTTAGTATATGATAAATCGCGATTAACATGGTATGGGCTACTGCAATTAAAGCTCTTTTCCCACCTCTGCGCGCGGCAATTCTTTGATAACGGGAGTAGAGATAACTTTGCTTGTTTCGTATTCCAGCACGAGCACATTCCACCAACGTTGCTTTCAAATATTTATTTCCTTTCCGTATTCGTGTACTCATCTTTTTTCCGGCGCTTTCCTTACACTCAGGCACAAGCCCCGCCCATGAGCTGAAACGGGATTCATTTTGAAAGTGCTCCATTTCCACACCAGTTTCCGCTAAAATTCGTTCTGCACTTTTTCTTCCAATCCCAGGCATATCATCCAAAGCTTTGATTGCCCAATTTATGGATTCTGTTTTTTTTAATATCTGCATCTAAATCCATAATTAAAGCGGTCAGGCTTTCAATATGCCCAAGTTGATGTTTCAACATTTTTTGCTGATGTTCTGATATCCGTCCTTGTAGGGATTTCTGCATTTCTGGAATTTTATCTCTGGCTCTTCCTTCGGCAAGTTCACTTAAAACAACCGGATCTGTTTCTCCAGATACAATTGCCTTTAAAATTGTCATACCGTTTTTTCCGCTGATATCGGTAATTACACTGCTCAATTTAACATTGCAGCCTTCTAACACAGCCTGGATTCGATTTAATTCACGAGCACGTTCTTCAATTACCTCCTAGCGGTAACGGGTTATTTCTCGCAGTTCTCTTTGATCCCTATTTGGTATGTAACTTGCTTTTACTAATCCATGGCGTACCAGATCGGCAATCCACTCTGCATCTTTTACATCCGTCTTACGTCCGGGAACTCCTTTGATATGCTGCGCATTCACAACCATGATCGGTATCTGTTCTTCTTCAAATATATTATATACAGGTTTCCAATAAGAGCCCGTACTTTCCATGGCAACCATCTCACAATCTGTTTCTTTCAGCCACGAAACTAATTGGAGAATATCTTCCGTTATTGTTGAAAACTGACGGATTTCTTTTTTTCTGACACTCGTAAAAATACAGGCTACCATCATATTTTTATGAATGTCAATCCCACAACACCGCTTATACAATACTTCCATAAAGCAAACCTCCTTCGCATAAGCCGATGCAGCTCCTTGCTTAATTGTTGGCTGTCCTGCGTCCTCATCAAAACCCGATGGAAACAAAAAGTGGTACACCTAAGGAGCTGAAAATCAGTCTGTCGGACGGGCTTGTAAGCACCAATCCCCTTCCGATCTTATTCGGCACCTTAAGTATACCACTACATAACGTATAGCTAGTATCCAGTTTTCATTTATTGTGGTGAGATTTTCTCATGATTGTCTGTCGGGAAATAGACAGTTCTAAGAGAGGGAGGGTGTGACTCATATAAACACAATTAACAAAATGAAATCAAAAATGTAGTGGGATTTGAGGAATCAAAACGACTTCCAGATGGATCGTTCTTGATTCCTTTTTCTTTACAAATCGGTTACGTTCGCAGTACTGAAATTAGTGTATAATTGTAATAGTAAAAATCACGCACAATAAAGAAATAATCGGGTTTGTGTAAAATGAAAGGAACATTATTATGAAAGCAAGAATACTGGTGATAGAAGATGAAATGGCAATCAATGATCTGCTTTGTATGAATCTGGAAGCTGCTGGCTATGAAACAGTAGGTTATCTGGATGGAAATGATGCAAGTGAAGGCGTCGCACAGGACCATGAATTTCAGTGCGCACTTGTGGATATTATGCTTCCGGGAAAGGATGGTTATACCCTTTTACCGGAATTAAAAAAGTTTGGTATTCCGGTTATATTTCTTACGGCAAAGGCTGATGTTACAAGTAAAGTAAAAGGGTTAAAAGACGGAGCCGAGGACTATATAGTAAAGCCTTTTGAAATGCTGGAGGTAATGGTGCGTTTGGAAAAAGTATTAGATCGTTATGGAACGGCACCGAAACAGATTCAGATAGACGATGTCATAATTGATACCGTAAGTCACATAGTTACGAAAAATGGAGAAGAAATATATTTAAAACCTATGGAATATAACTGCCTTATGGTGTTCGTAAAAAACCCAAATAAAGCACTTACCAGAAGCCAGATCTTGCAGGAACTGTGGAAGGAGGAATTCTGCGGAGAAACAAGAACTGTGGATGCACACGTTGGACGCATCAGAAAAAAACTAAGCTGGCAGGATAAAATCAAAACCATTCCCAGAATTGGTTATCGACTTGAGGTGGATTTATGAAGCTATTTACAAAAATTTTTTTACAGGTAATCTGCATGGTGCTTCTGCTGTCATCTGGAATTTTTTTCTATACAACTTACAGGTGGAAAAATCAGAGCATACAGAATATCAACAGTTATGAAAATAGCAGGTTTCAAACAAATATTTCTAAGTTTGAAAACATGCTAATGCGGATTAAAAGTAAAACACAGGACTCTGATGATAAAATCCGGGAAAAAATGATTATTTATACTTTTCGTCAGGTATTCCACGACAGTGCCGTTTTATATCAGGATGGAAAAGAACAATATAATGGGACAAAATATGAGTTTGATCTGCAAAATATCAGAAACCTAACAAAAAACAAACACGATGGATTCGAAAATGACAGCTATTGTGATAAACCACTGATCAGCAAAACAAATGGCAACGTATTTTTGCTCTTTTATTTTTCCAGCTACAGTTCTACAGACATGAACTATCAGATTGTCACCTACAAAGATATTACCAGTGTACAAAAACAGAGTCAGACACTGTTTTATCAGGCAGGAGGGTTTACCCTGTTTCTGGTTCTGTTTGTTGGCTTTTTCCTGTTTTTGACTTTGCGGAAAATTATGGAACCGCTCACAAGGCTAAAAGAAGCGGCTGTTTCTGTGGCAAATGGAAATTATGAGATAAAAGTGCCATCAGAAGGAAAAACGGAACTGGCACAGGTTGGGAAAAGCTTTAATCTTATGACAGGTAAAGTAAGGGAGCAGATTGAAAAGCTTTCTTCCGTAAACCAGGCACAGAGACAGCTGCTTGGAAGTTTGGCCCATGAATTAAAGACCCCAATGACCGCAATCATAGGATATGCAGATACACTTCTAACGGTACGCCTATCTCCCAAGAGGCAGGAGATAGCGCTTGATTATATTAGAAATGAATGCCGAAGGCTTTCCAGACTTTCTGTGAAAATGCTGGAACTTACCGGATTATATGAAACAGGTGAAACAGAATTTGTTCCAGTGGAAGTTCAGATGAATCAATTTCTGGAAGATGTAAAAAAACTTGTTATTTACAGGCTTCAGGAGAGAAATATTTGTCTTGAGATTCATTGTAATCCAGAGAATCTTAGAAAAACATTTGATCCGGACCTTATGATGAGTGCAGTGACAAATTTTATTGATAATGCAGTCAAGGCTTCCGATGAGAATTCAAAAATCGTACTGGAGGCAACCCAAAATCATTTATCCGTTCAGGATTATGGGAAGGGAATTCCAGAAGAAGATCTGAAAAGAGTAACAGAAGCTTTTTATATGGTCGATAAATCACGTTCCAGAGTAAAGGGAAGTGTTGGGCTTGGTCTTGCGCTATGCCAGAAAATTGCAGATATACATGGATTTCAGCTGGAAATTACAAGTCATCTGGGAAAAGGAACGATCGTATCTGTTTTATGGTAAATAATTGGAATTTACAGAACAGTTACAACTTGCGGAAGATTTGGTGTAATGAAAGATGCTATACTTGTGGACATAAACAGGAAGGAGAATTTATTCAACATGAGAAAAAACATAAATAAAATTGTAGGATTAACACTTTGTATAGGAATGCTCACTGGATGTGCCCATACCCCGGAATCTTCCCTTGTAAAACCAAAAGGAAGCAAGGCAGAAGATGCTTATACAGAAGCTGAAGGCGTAGATATGGTGAAGGAGGACTCTTCTGAAAATACAAAGGATAAGAACACAGCGGTAAGAACAACTATTCGAGACCTGCTCAATGCTCCGGAAACTTATAAAAGTCAGACTACAGATGACAGTGCAAAACTTGTAGTGAACACGGATGCCACCGTAGAAATACCGGATGTAGAAAAGATATCCGCAATTTCTGTCACGCCTGCAGAAGTTACACAGGATCTTCTTGACCGTATTACAGATGCCTTTTTCTCAGAGGCAAAGCTGTATACATCGGATAGCTATTATACCCAGACAAAGGATGAAATCAAAAAAACGTTGGATGAACTAAAAGAAGATGTAGCAAACGGAAATCTGGATCCCTATAACTATGGAACAGATGAAGATGGAAATTATATTTATGACATTTATGGAGAAATTGAGATGTATGAGCAGGAATATGAGTCTGCTCCGGAAACGAAGACTCTGGTAGAAGGAAGACCTGTTGCAGGCTCCCATGAGACAGAAAATGGTACTGCGGAAAATGACTTCTCCGGTGTTGCACAGATGCCGGATAGATCGGAATATTTTTACAAGACATCTTCCTACGGATCCGATACCTTATCTGTCAAAATCCGAAAAACGGCAAAATCTGGCGGGGAAAAGCTGCCTGCGGACACGATCTGGTCTGAGTATACTTCTTTCAGTGAAGGAGAAAAACCTACTGAGGAGTCCATTGGGATTTCATTAGATGAAGCAAAAAAAATGGTACAGGAAAAAGTAGATAAAATGGGGATTACAGATCTGCAGTTTTCAGACTGGAGTTATGCATTGTGCAATAGTCTTGAAGAGGATAATAGTTTAAGTAATCTTGGAAGCGGATATGCGATTTATTACACACGTACTATAAACGGTATTCCGATTACTCAGACAATGGCAGATGGCGGTGCTTTGGAAGATATGGACAGCACTATGGAGACCTGGTCTTATGAAAGTCTTTATTTCTTTGTCGATAAAGATGGAATTGAAAGCATGTCTTATTCAAACCCTTATACCATAGGAGAGACAAAAACAGAAAATTTAAACCTTCTTCCATTTTCTGAGATTATGAAAACATATGAAAAAATGATGGTAGTAACCAATGCAGATAATATGGAATATGAAAAATCAAGAGTTTATGACATTGACCGGATTGTTCTGGGCTATGCCAGAATTTATGAACCATCCACAGATCCGCATACAGGTCTTCTGGTTCCCGTTTGGGATTTCTTTGGAAGCAGAAAAGTGGAAGGTGACTATGATGGGAATAGTTACTCGGACATCACAGACTATCCAAGCTGGAGCTTCCTTACCATTAACGCCGTGGATGGCAGTATTATAGACAGGGATCTGGGCTACTGATATGAAGCAGGTACTTGGAATTGTACATTACAATTTCTTTGGCTATTTTCGAAATCCAAAAGTCATTTTTACCTTCCTTCTGGAATTTGTACTTAGCTTTCTTCTCACTGGAAGAATCATGGTTGTTATGGAAAACTATGATACACCGGTACAGGCCGTAGAGCCATTTCTTTGGACCTTTGGGGATGGAACAGCAGTACTGCTCAGTTCTCTTCTGTTGCTTCTGCTGTTCTCAGACCTGCCAAAGATGACACCAGTTACTCCATATCAGTTAATTCGAACAACAAAGAAAAAATGGCTTTTGGGACAGTTTATTTATATTATTCTTGTGACTGCTCTTTATACAGTATTGATGCTGCTATTTACATCTGTACTGTGTATGAAGGACAGTTATCCGGGCAACCTGTGGAGCGAGACTGCTGCCATGCTCGGATATTCTGAACTGGGGAAAAACTTGCAGGTCCCCTCTACAGTAAGAGTCATGGAGAGTATCTCTCCGTATGGCTGTATGCTGCAGGTTTTTCTCCTGTTATTCTGCTATTCCCTGACACTTGGTTTTGTGATCCTTGTTGGAAATCTTTATAAAGGAAAAACAAAAGGCATGGTGTTTGGACTACTTTATAGTGTATTTGGATTTTTACTGGAACCCAGTGTGGTAGCCGCAATTTTGCATAAGGAAAAATATGAAATGTATCAAGTGAATGTACTGATCTGCTGGATCAGTCCTTTGAACCAGGCTGTATATGGAAAACATAACTTTGGCTATGATCTATTACTTCCGACCATCTGGCAGTCCTGTATGTTCTTCGCAGGTATTTTATTTGTTCTTATGGTTCTGGCACTTCGCAGGATGAAAAAATATCCCTTTGAATTTCTGGGAGAAAAAACATAATCAGAAGGGGAAATATCTATGCGGGTAGAAACAAAACGTATGCTTCTTGGCAGGAGTTTCCTGGCGGCATGGCTGATTGCCTGCTTTTCTATCGCAGCAGGTCAGACTTATCCAAGTTTGAAAAAAGCATTAACATGTGGAACTTTTATCAGCCTGCTGGATGGTTCATTGAAAAGTCAGATGGTATCTTTTGCCATCCCTGTAGCTGCAGTACTGCCGTGGAGTGATTCTTTTTTACAGGAGTATAAAAGTGGATTTTTAAAAGCTGCATTTCCCAGGACAAACCGCAGGCTATATGTGGAAGGAAAAGTCTTTTCTGTTATGACATCTGGATTTTTAGTCTGGATATTTGCTATAAGCACCATACTTCTTGTTAATTTTGTTATATTTTATCCTATGGAAATAAAAGGCAGCTTTCCAAAGGAACAGTTTCTGGAGCTGCTTATGAAAGCTCTTAGGATGGGACTGATCGGAAGTATTCTAAGCACTTTTGGTGGAATCTGTGGTACCTTATGGAATTCAGCTTATATGGCATATGGGATTCCTTTTGTCAGCTATTATTTTGGAATTATACTTCATGACCGCTATTTCAAAGACCAGATCTGGTTTTACCCAGTGGAATGGATTCTGGCAGATGGAAACTGGGGAACGGATAAAGCGGGATTGTGGTTATTTCTGCTATTATTTTTATTGGTGTTAATGGGAATTTTTGGAGGTGTTTTAAATGGAAAAGTGGAAGAAATCTGAATTTCAAAATACCTGTGTGAAAATAGAACACGTAACCAAAAGGTTCGGGGAAGATCTGGTATTAAAAGAAGTAAATCTTACCTTAAAGGTGGGACAGGTTTACGGCGTTGTAGGAAATAATGGCTCTGGCAAAACAGTACTTATGAAATGTATCTGCGGATTCCTTCCTGTTACCACAGGCACCATCCGTGTTTTCGGAAAAGAAATTGGTCGTGATGTAGATTTTCCAGAAAGCCTTGGTGTCATCATTGAGACGCCTGGATTTCTTACCCAGTATACCGGTGTAAAGAACCTGGAAATACTGGCAGATATGAAAAGAATGATTTCAAAGGCAGATATCCGCCTGATCCTAAAAAAAGTAGGACTGGATCCGGATATGAAAAAGCCGGTTGGAAAGTACTCTCTTGGAATGCGGCAACGCCTTGGGATTGCACAGGCCATTATGGAAGATCCTCGCTTCCTGATTCTGGATGAACCATTTAACGGTCTGGATAAACACGGCGTGGCAGAGATCAGGGAACTTTTGCTTGTTTTAAAGGCAGCTGGAAAAACCATTTTATTGGCAAGCCATAATGATGAGGATATCCGGATTTTATGTGATCACGTATATGAGATGGATGGCGGAGTTTTAAGAGAAAGGACAGCCTGAAAATGGGAAAAAAATTTGTGAAAACCACATTCGCAATATTAAGTTTCATGATGCTTCTGCCGACATCTGTTTTTGCAGAAGATGCAGGGAATATGGAAGCTGCTTTTGTGGGAGAGTCTGTTCTGGAAGCAGATCAGTCAGCTTCTTATAGTGATGCAGACAGTACATTGCCTTTTGAAGAGGAAAAAAACAATCCTACAGATGAGAAGATTCCGGAAACTGAGGAACAGACTCCTGAAAAAACGGATTCGGAAAATCAAAATTCTGACCTGGATGGATTTATATCAGGAGACGCTTCTGCTGAGGACGAAAAGAAGACAATCCATGTCATAATAGAAAATGGAAATACTGATACAGATAATGGAACACAGATCACAGATCCTGTTATAGATAGTGGGGATTATTCTGCTGGAGAGTATAGTGGAGGCGGTTCTTCTGCCAGCTCGTCTGGTGAGAAAATACTACATAAACCGCAGGTTCTTTTAGAGGATAACAATCTTTCCGGACAAAATCTAAAAGCAGGCTCTGTCACAGAAATGTCACTGACATTCCGGAATAAAAGCCGTAGCCAGAATGTATTTGGTCTAAAGATTTCTATTTCTGCGGATACAAAGGGAATTGAATTTGAGAGAAACTCTTTTTATGTTCAGAGACTGACTCCAGGAGAAGCAATTACCCTGAAGCAAAAGGTCACTATAGCAGAGGACTGTACTCCAGGTCAGGCAACCGTTTCTTTTTCTCTGGATTACGAAGATTCAAAAGCGACGGGAGCTACAGGTACAGAAACGCTGTCCTTTCAGATCACTCAGCCGGCGCGTGCAAAACTGGAAGCTTCTGATATTCCTTCCGTTTTATATACCATGGATACGGTAGAAATTCCGGTGAAAGCAATGAATCTTGGAAGGGATAAGATATATAATGCAAGTGTCCGGCTGGAAGCAGACGGATTGAACCCAAAAGAGTCCGCTTTTTTAGGAACATTAGAAGCTGGAACCGCAGTACAGGGAAGTCTCCGTGTGTATGTAAAAGGAAAATCAGAAGAAGATGACGGTTCTTTTCCTGGCAGGATTACCGGAAAACTGATTCTTACTTATGAGGATGCAGCCGGCAATTCCTATGAGGAAAGTACAGAGTTTGAGTCTGAGATTAAAGAAGCTAAAATCCAGTCTTTAAAAATAGAGGATGACCAGGAAGAAACAAACAACTGGTGGTATTCCGTTATTGCAGTTATTGCAGTACTGCTTGTTTCTGTGATTCTACTTCTTTTGGGTAAGCTTCATAAGAAAAACATACTTCTGGAAGAAACCAGAAAGGTGGATGCCCATTGAAAAAGAATAGAATAGATAGTTTTACCTGTTTTGTAGGTTTTCTTCTGATATTGGCATTATTTTTCTCTATAAAGCTTTTTGCAGGAATACAGGATGGGAAAAAACAATACTTGGCACTGGTTTCCCTTGGAGACCTTACTTATGATGATGATTTTTTGAAAAAGGCAAAAAAAATAGAAGGGATAAAAGAGATATGGCCCGTTGTGGAAATTCCAGTAACCATCAAGATTGAAGATTATACGGAAACAGCCACCTTTTTAGGAATAGATCTGAATGCGTTTGGAGAAAATCCAGAGCAGAATGATTTAGGAAATACACCGGTGTTGTTGCTTGGAAGTAAAGCATTGCAAAACATGAAAGACTCAAATAATCATTCCATTTCAAAAAAACAACAGGAAAAATTCCTGCAAATGGGAGAAAATCTAACCATTTCTTATGCACTTGCTGGAAATACAAAAGAGCTTTCTGGCGCGGCAGATCATCTAGTATCCTTGACTGGGCACGAAGAAAATGAACAGCAAACTGTTTATCTTCCATGTAAAGTAACTGCCGTAACGGAAAATGAAGATATCTATATTCCTTTATCACAGGCGCAGGAGCTTTGCAGTGAGATGGGTGAGCCGCTTAAAATTACAAAAATTTATTTGAAAGTGAATGGAAAAATGAATCTGGAGAAGGCAAAAAAAATATTTGAATAAGGTATTTTTGGAAAATTAATTGTATCAATCTATGGTATTCATTTGACTAACTATTGTATTTTGTGCATGTTTTATGTAATTTTATCCATGTACTTATTTAAAAGAAAAGTATATACTTTATTCTTGTAAATAAAAGTATTTTATTCCCCTAAGGCTTGTTCCATTGTCTGCATGACAGGCAATGGAGGCCTTCTTCCAACGTATTAATCATAATAAATTGGTATTTTTGTAAATTGTACCATATAATGGAAAACTGTTAGATTGTGATCTTTTAGATACAATTTAGCAGTTTTTTATATGATGGAAATCCAATACAAAAAACCACTTTTTCATGCTATACTTCATTTATGAATTATAGCAAGAGCAACACCAATAAAAAGGTCTGGGCAGGTTTCCGTTTTGGGAAAGAATGTAATTTATAGTAAATGAGTAGAAATTGCGATTGTTTTTTGGTACAATATATTGATTAGTAGTGAAATAGCTGGCGGGATTTATGCGTAAGAGTGAAACTTTTATCCTGCCTTAGCCGAAGATATCCCAGACTTTGTTCGGGAAAAGGGTGTGAATATATGGTAAAAATTATTTCAGACAGTACCTGCGACCTTTCACAGGAATTATTGCGAAAATATGAGATTGACATTCTTCCGCTTCATATTCTTCTGGGTGATAAAGAATATGAAGATGGAAAAAACATTACTCCGGATCAGATCTATGCCTGGTCTGATGCAAACAAGACAACACCTAAAACTTCTGCACCTGCCCTGGCAGATGCCATGGAGCTTTTTCGCCCCTATGCAGAGGCTGGAAGGGAAATTGTCTGCTTTTCTATTTCAGCAGGTATGTCCACTTCTGGAAATGTGATGCGCCTTGCTGCTGAAGAACTGGGGGCTTCTGACCGAATAAAAGTAATCGATTCTGCAAACCTTTCTACCGGTATCGGCCTTCTTGTAGTAGAAGCTGCAATTATGGCAAAGAATAACCGGACAGCTTCCCAGATTGTTTCTGAGATAGAGAAGTTAAAACCAAATGTGAGAGCAAGCTTTGTGGTAGATACCCTTACTTATTTATACCGTGGCGGACGCTGCAATGCAGTAGCGGTTATGGCCGGAGGTGTTTTAAAACTGCATCCCAGGATTGTAGTGGAGGATGGTGCAATGAATGCATCTAAGAAATACCGTGGAAAAATTGCTTCTGTTGTCATGAACTATGTAAAAGATATGGAAAAAGATTTAAAAAAAGCGAGACCTGAACGCGTATTTATAACACATTCTGGCTGTGAACAGGAAACTGTAGAAAAAGTGAGGGCTTATCTGAAAGAACTTGACATTTTTGATGAGATACTGGAAACCAGGGCTGGCGGTGTTGTATCAAGTCATTGCGGACCTGGTACGCTAGGTGTTTTGTATATTGCAAAATAAAGAATGCATTGCGATATCTGCTATATGCTTCATTACTATAAACCCGCAGTAACACGAATATATTTCGTATTTACAGAAGCACTGGAAGAAAATGGTATTCTGACTCAGAAATAATAAAAAACAGGACAGCAAAGGAGAACAAGCCTATGCCAACATTAACAATCATTATATCACTCATTATTTTAGCCGTTTACATTTTCTTACTGGTTGCTAATAAAAGTAATCCAAAAACAAATGGAATGCTGATGGTTGTACAGGGAGCTTTATGGACTGTGATCGCAGTAAGCAACTGGGCTGAGAATACGGTTGTAAACCGGAGTTGTTACATTATAGTAATTGTTTTATCGTTTATCTGTGGAATCCGGGAGCTTATTAAGCAGCATTAAAAAATGAGAATGGCTAAAACTGTTCCTTTAGGTGGAGATGTTAAAAATGATTCATGATTTAATGTACATTGAACTTAAAACGGGATATTCAGATGATGGTCCGGCATGGATCGGATATGTGAAAACTTCAAAGAGTAAGAAAACAATCTATTTTAATAACCATGCCTTTCAAAAATATAATGGCAATTATTCCAATTATATAGATATTGAGAATGGCGACGAATATTGGATTTCCGGGTTGAAGAAGAAAGAGAGTAATCGTCATTGGGATGGACATGGAAAAATCATGATTGACCGCAGAGCTGTTAATGAATATCTGTCTCTGATTGGAGAAAGGGAGCTACCGCTAAATTTGTTTGAAGTGACTGATATGGAAGATAGCTTCCCCATTGAAAGAGTAAATAGAGTATTGAACCAGAAGATTACAAGTACTGATAATTTTGAATAACCATAAGGGAACACTTCAGCTGACAAAAGGGAATGTCTAATGAGCTGTTCTCTTTTTGTTATGCTATGACTCAAAAAAATATAATTTTTTTGAGACGTCCGTCAAAAAAAGCCGACTTTATAATTGAGAACATTTTTGAGGAGGTGAACATCATAGACGATAAAAAAATAATAGAACTCTACTTTGAAAGGAATCAACAGGCAATTAAGAAAACAGATATAGAATATGGAAAGCTCTGTCACAAAATTGCCTATAATGTCCTGAATAACCGCCAGGATTCGGAAGAGTGTGTAAATGACACCTATTTAGGAGTATGGAACAGAATCCCACCTGCAAGGCCAGGCAATTTTAAATCTTATATTTCCACAATCGTCAGAAATATTTCCATCGATAAATTTAGAAAACTAAAAGCCCAAAAACGATCAGCCAATATGGTTATGGCATTGGATGAACTTGCAGATGTACTGCCGGATGAAAGGTATGCTCCGGGCAGGAATGATGAAGAGATTGGAAAATCGATCAGTATTTTTCTTTACAAACAAAAAGAAGAGATCCGGAGAGTGTTTCTTCTAAAATATTTTTATTTTGAATCTAACATAGCTATTGCAGAGAGATGTGGTTTTACTGAACGCAAAGCATTAATGTTTTTGCATTCTTTGTTGGTATGGTTGCAAGTTACTATTTGTATTCAAACTATATTGCAGGATTTTTTCCAAGAAGCTATGCGGTGGTTTGGTTTGGATTTACATCTGTTTCTCCATTATTGGCTTTTATCTGCTGGTATACAAAGGGGAAAGGAAAAGTGGCATTTATACTGTCAGCTCTGATTTTGGCAGTGTTGTTCAATATGTGCTTTCTATATGGATTCGGATATTTTAGTGCATGATACCTATTGCCGGATTGTTATTCGTCATGCGTCCTTTGACGCTGCCCGTATGCTGGTGGCAAGGTGGAAACGGGAAATCTCCCTTGAATATTTGACCGAAGAAAAGTTTGTCCCGCTAAGCACCACAGACGAGTATCGCACATCTGCAAAAGCACACGGTATCATCACAAGGGGAGACGACTGCTATCGGAGGTAATCATATGACAAATCAGAGTACAATAGATAAAGAGGTCAAGAAAAAGAGTCGTAAAAAACCGGAAGTTAAGATATATAAAATATCAATACTTGTTCTAAAGAACTAGCACATCTTCTGTAGATTCTGTATCTTTTGATTATCCATCAGTATACTAATTTTAGAGCGAATTATCGTTCTGAAGGAGGTGTTACGATGGATTTAAAAGCGGTTGGTCAGCGAATCAAGGCTGCAAGAGAGGCAAAAAATCTTACACAGGAAGAACTGGCAGCGCTGGTAAATTTAAGTACAACACATGTCAGTGTGATAGAGAGAGGACTAAAAGTAACAAAATTTGATACCTTTGTAGCGATAGCCAATGCACTTGATATATCGGCAGATGCACTGCTGATTGATGTCGTGACACATTCTGTCACAGGTGTTACCAATGAATTGTCTGAAATGATAGAAAAATTACCAAAGAACGAACAGAAAAGAATTTTAAATGCAGTCAGAGCTTTTGTAGGCTAATAGAATTAACTGCAAAATTGAAGGGCATAAAGCTCTTCTTTTTTTTATGGATTCATTTGTAAAACATGTCTTTTTTCGCAATCAAAACCATGATATTATAGTTCTAAAGAACTATATATAATTCTTAAAAATAGATATAGGCAAAATGCAGGATTTGAAGATGTTAATCTGTCTGTGCAGAAAGAACGAAAGAAAGTAACACTTAAAAGAGACAAATCGGTATTGAAAGAAGTAACAGATTATGCAGTAGGACAGTTAGAAGGGAATGAATGGAAATATGAAGAGAAGTATCATTGCAGTGATCTCAGGAGCAGTGATCTTGATAATTGCGGCAAAAAGTATTTATATGAAATCTGAATCCGGTCATAAGAAAGGTGAACCGGATGTAGTTGGAACATTTTCCATAAATCGTGATGAAAATATAACTGTGGTCGCTAACCGGGAAAATATTGAAGATAGAGAAGCGTTTGCAAGAGAACTATTGCAGATGTACAAGGATGATTCTTTTCATTCGACAAAATTCTCAACAGACCATGGATATGCGACGAGCCTTGATATGTACATTTATTTATGGAAAGAGGATATTGAAGAAGGAGAGTCGGTAATGACAGCCGAATATAGGCCTATAGAATACGGAAAGGACTATGACGTTGTCAATAATCCTGATAAATTTCAACTATATATAGATGGAGAAGAGATTGAGTAAGAATTTCCTGTGGGCAAACCTTTTATCATATTTTTTAAAGAAAGATTAAAGAATAACAATACAAGCCTTTGGATAGCTGACACCACGCTGCCCGCAGGAGAAAATCTGCGGGCGTTTTTCTATTTATATGATTTTCCATTAAATCTCAATTTTGGAAAGAAGATGACTATCTTAAAGCCCTTTCCCCATTGGGAAGCAGCTTCCAGACGAAGGTTTAGATCGTCAGCCATCTTCTTAACCAGGTAAAGCCCTATACCGGTGGCTTTCTTTCTGCTGTCAGTAAAATCCCCGGTAAAGCCCTTCTGAAAAATATACGGCAGATCATATTTTTTTACACCGATGCCGTTATCCTCAACTGAAAGGACATCTGCGGTCTCCGAATGTATCATAGAGATCGTTAGCATGGGACTATCGCTGCTATATTTTATGGCATTGCTCACGATCTGTCCCAACATAAACTGAAGCCCTCTACGGTCTGTATAGACTGTTTCAGATTGCAGTTTATTGAGAATTACAAACTGCTTTTCTTCCAGAAGTGGGGCATAGTCCTCCAGAACTTCCCCCAAGCAGTCATTCAAATTGATATCCTCAAACTGATAATCCTTTGTACTGCTCTTTAACCGGGCATAGTATAACATTTGAGTGACATCCTCCTGAAGCTGACTGCGGACATAATCCAGCTTTGCTTGCAGGGGAGGAGATATTTCGTCGCTCCGATTATCCAGGAGCATAGTCAACAGCGATAGGGGCGTTTTCGCTTCATGTGCCCAGCCCTCCACATATTCTTCATAGTCCTGTAGGGCATCTGCCATACTGTTACTCTCAGTTTTGTGTTCCTGTAAAACGGATGCCAGAAGCTGGATAGATTCTCCTTCTTCCCGGCTGATGGCACTGAGCAGCCGTTCCCTGTTGCAGATGGTAGGATCACTGAGGAAATCCCGGAACAGCTCTCGGCGGGTGGTCTCCCGCTTGTTTAGCACAAACAGGATCGCTGAAAACAGAAGGATGCTTGTCAGAACCACTAACCCAATCAAGGTCTGAAATGCCTGAATGTCAGAAATCCAAAGAATGATAGAACAAAAGCAATCCACACCCAGCAGCAACAGCAGCCAAGGGTAGTACCGTTCTATTATGCGCCAAAACTGCTTCATGGAGATACCTCCGCTTCCAAACGATAGCCCATCCCACGAACCGCAACGATTCGTTGCTTCATCTCCAGACCGGACATCGTCTTTTTCAACCGGGTCAGGTTAACCTGCAAGGCATTTTCGTCTATGTATTCTGTGGTTCCCCATAGTGCTAAGCAAAGCTGCTCCGTCGTGACCAGAGCATCACCACTGGCCAAAAGAGCAACCAACAGTTTTCCCTGATTTTTGGGAAGCACCACAGAGGTGTTATGAATATAAAGTGTGTAAGTCTGCTGGTCCAACAGGAAATCCAATCCCTCTATGAGGTTGGTACGGCCTTCATACCTTTTGAGAATATTGGATACCCTGGCAAGAAGCCGGTCTTTTCTGCACGGCTTCGTCAAATATTCATCTGCACCCAACTGGAACGCTTGCAGTTCATCCTTTACCTGGTCTCTGGAAGTCAGCACCAGGACGGGGATAGCGGTTTTATTCTTTAGCTCCTGGCAGATTTGAAAGCCACTGATTTCCGGCAAATTCAGGTCTAAGATCACAAGGTCAGGACGGAGGGCTGCCAAGAGCCGAGCGGCATCTTCAAACTCGGTGATTGCCTCCACAAGATACCCGTCCTTTTGGAGCATATTGCAGAGCTCTTCCCGCATATAGACTTCATCTTCCACAACAGCAATTCTTTTCACGACAGCACCTCCTTCCAAATTATTCTTCTCTCTGTGGCTGCATCAGTGTCAGCAAATACCGATCACTGGAGCGCTTGACCACACTCATATAAACACATTCTATCACACAAAGTAGCAAAATCATAGCAGCAGATACAGGTAGCATTTCAGACACTGTCCCACGGGTTCGTGACGAGAGTATCCCTGTAAACAACGCTCTGACTCCAAACAGACTGCTGACAGCTGCAACCAATACAGGAAGTCCCATAAACCACGAAATCTGCTTTCTGGCGGACTGGCAAAGGCTTTCGTAAGTGGCTCCCAAGCGGATCAGGGTCTGGTATCTACGCCCGGTTTTCTGCTGGCTCATCAGGAACTGAACACCCACAATGGTGTTGGCAACCACCAGGAACACAATCGCCAGATAGAGGGTAATATAGATGGATGCTACGGTGTAGAAAAGCTGGCGGCCCATATTCTGAAGATAGCTTTCATATTCAAGGCCAGTTTCGTTCAGCTTCTCGCTCAAATTTAAATATGCAGTCATAAGGCTATTTCCTTCCATAGCCTGCTTACTGAGTACCGCATTCACATACGTATCATACATTCCTTGGGTATGATAGAGGAAGGCTTCATCTGGAAGAATCAATGCAAAGGACAAAGTAATAGAACGGTCCGCGACCAAATTCACAGACTGAACCTCTCCTGTAAGATGAATCGGACTGCCAACCAGTTCCGTTTCAGGATGTTCAGTAAGTATGCCGTTCAGCATTGCGGTGCGATTTACAGTAGTGAAGTCGGAACCTATATAAACAGCGGCTTCATCCTCACTTAATTTAATGACAGGTTTGCCGGACAATTCCAGTAAACGATTATAGTCTGACAGACAAATTAGATACGGATCTGTGGCATAACCAAGAGTGTTCAAAAGGACATCCCGATCTTCCGACTGGGGCAGGCTCCGAAGAGATTCCATAACAGCATCCATGCTGTAGGCATTCTCGTAATCTTCTGTGGTGCGAATATGCCCAACCTTCATTTCAAAAAGCTCAGAAAACTGATTTTCCAAACCGTTTTCGTTCAGGGTTTTCTGTATATTCAAAAGAACCTGCGCCGAATCTTCAACGGTATAATCTTCAAAGGTATAGTCAATTACATGGTCGGTGGATAGATTGTTTGTCCCTGCGATTCCTAAGCCTGCACCAAAGCAACACAGTGCTGCAAGAATCAGCAGAGAGCTGATAGCCATAGAGCTTGACTGATGAATGACATTCTCCTGAATCTGGCGGAAAGTAAATACATGAAGCTGCTTTTTTCCTTTGCCTTTTTTAACAATCAGAGCAATCAGTGCCCGCATTCCGTAGAACAGCAACATCGTACCAGCCGAACCTAACAGTAAAGTCAGTCCCATCATACTTACCTTTGTCCATGCAATTCCTTGAATTGCCATGTAATAAGCCGTTGCCAACATCACACTTGCACATACAGCAGCCAGCCCATAGAAAATAGAAGGCATTTGCTTTTTGGGACGGTTCGCTGGCTGGGATAGCAAAGTACCGATCTCCTGGCGGCTGATCCGTCCACTCAAAATCAGAAGTGCCGTCAGCTTAATTGCCAGAAATCCTGCCAACGTCCATTCAATCGCAGACCAAGATAAAGAAAACTGATGACCGATGATTCCCATGCCTACTAGCTTGGCGATGACAAGACTGACAATTTCTGAAAGCACCACAGCCACAGGTAAACCTATGAGCATGGCAAGAATACTAGTCAGGCAATCTTCCGCCAGAAGCATACCAAACAGTTTATTTCTACGCATCCCCAACATTAGATAAACACCAAACTCATGCCGTCTGCGCTCGAACTGATACTTGCAGGCAAAATAGATCAAAAAGAAAAGAATACCCAAGGTCATTCCGTAAAACACAGGAATCAGAAGCAAGAGCCTGTTCACGGCATCGCTCTCCATCTTCTGCAAAAAGATCATAACATCCTGAGTAGAGATGGAAAGAATCATGTAAAAGGCAACAATAGAAATCACCAGGGAGCTGAAAAACAGACCGTTTTCCTTTCGGCTGCGACGGCTGTTCCGAAGAATGAGATTAGAGAACATTTGCGCCGCCCCCTCCCATTTGCGCCATCACTTTTAGGATGCGCCCGTAGAACTCCTGCTGGGATTCGTCTCCACGTCGTAGCTCATGAAAGATCACGCCATCCTGGATGAACAGGATGCGCTTACAGAAGCTGGCGGCATTGGAATCATGGGTTACCATCAGGATCGTAGCTTGTTCGTAATGATTCAGGTCGGACAGCTTCTCCATAAGACTTCTTGCGTTCTTAGAATCCAGCGCACCCGTCGGCTCATCGGCAAGAATCATTTGAGGATGCAAGATCAGAGCCCTTGCTGCCGCAACACGCTGACGTTGACCGCCGGACATCTTGGACGGAAACTTATCCAGAACATCAGTGATTTCCAGATAGTTAGTCAACTGCTTCAGCCTCTGGCTGCTTTCTGCTTCGGATACCCCATGCAAGGAAGTCGGAAGCAGGATGTTTTCTCTGCCAGTCAGGTTGTCCAGCAATTCAAAGTTCTGAAATAGATAACCAACTTTTTTGCTACGGTACTCTGCAAGAGTCTTTCCCTTGAGCGATTGCAAAGTATCCCCATCCACCTGAATGCGTCCGCCTGTGGGCTGAATCACAGTTGCAATACAGTTGAGAAGCGTGGATTTACCGGAACCGCTGCTTCCCATAATACCGAGAAACTCTCCCGGCATGACCTGAAAAGTGATTCCGTTCAGGGCTCTCGTCTGGTTTGGCAAAGTCCCATAGACTTTGGTAAGATTTTCAATATTCAAAATTGGGTTCATATGAATACCTCCTATCCATTTTTAAGTAAATGATAGCACAGAAACACAATATATAACACTTACAGTCGCTGTAAGAATTCTGTTCCTGTTTTCAGAACAAGAATGACGCATCAAGGGGGGAGAAGTATATGTTTTGTAAGAACATCGGATGGCAATGAAAAAATATGCCGGCCTGCATGGATGGCATCCTCGGCAATCAGAAGCTCTGTCAGCTTATCCATCGCTTTCCGGTAAGCCTGCTCTGTACCGCTGGCGGTGCTTCCCTCAAACATAACCGCCAGTTCTGATATGATACCCTCAAGTAGGTTTTTATATTTTTATGCCCTACTTGAGGGTATCATATCAGATATTCTGAAAAATTTTATAGGAAGGATCTATTATAAAATTGACATAGGAATGCGGTAGAGTATAATTACAATTGAATACACTGAAAAATGGAGGAATCACATGAAAGCACACAAATATTGGTCGTTAGGAGCATTTATTACCATGATTGGAACTGTTTATACAGGATATAAAGGCTTAAAATCAAGTCACAAATATTTTGCACTAAGCTCTCTGCTTTGTATGATAATGTCTATCTATACAGGACACAAAATGATTTCTGGCAGTAAAAAAACAAGAAAGAAAGCGGAAGCTACAGAAACGGAGGATTAAAAAATGTTGGAAACAGGAACAAAAGCCCCTGATTTTGAACTGCCGGATCAGAACGGAAACATGCATAAATTAAGTGATTATGCCGGAAAGAAAGTAATTTTATATTTTTACCCGAAAGATAATACAGCTGGCTGTACGAAACAGGCATGTGGCTTTTCAGATCGGTATCCTCAGTTTACAGAAAAAGGAGCTGTTATCCTTGGTGTTAGTAAGGATTCAGTAGCTTCTCATAAGAGATTTGAAGAAAAATACGGACTGGCATTTACCTTATTGGCAGATCCGGAGCGCAAAGTGATTGAGGCATATGACGTTTGGAAAGAAAAGAAGAATTATGGAAAAGTCTCTATGGGAGTAGTAAGGACGACCTATCTGATTGATGAGCATGGAATTATCATAAAGGCAAATGATAAAGTGAAAGCAGCAGATGATCCTGAAAATATGCTGAAGGAATTGGCGTGATGAAGATTATATTATCACCGGCAAAAAAGATGGTTACGGATACGGACAGCATAGCACCCGTAGGAATGCCGGATTTTCTTGATAAGACAACGAAGATACTGAGTTGGATGAAGAGCCTGGAAAAAGAGGAACTGAAAGCAATCTGGAAATGTAATGACAAGATTGCCAGGCAGAACTTTGACAGATTAGAAAATATGGATCTTTATCACATGCTTACTCCAGCTATTTTGTCTTATGAAGGAATTGCATTCCAGTATATGGCACCAGCAGTGTTTGAAGACGGACAGTTTGAGTATATCCAAAAGCATCTGAGAATTTTATCCGCATTTTATGGAAACTTAAAGCCACTGGACGGTGTGAAACCATATCGCCTGGAAATGCAGGCAAAGGTTACAATAGGAAATACCCGAAATTTATATGACTATTGGGGAGATCTGCTATATCAGTCCGTTATTGATGACAGCCGGATCATTATTAATCTGGCATCAAAAGAATATTCGAAATGCATAGAAAAATATCTGTCACCAAAAGATACGTATATAACGATTACATTTTGTGAATTATCCGGAGAAAAGCTGGTAACAAAAGGTACTTATGCAAAAATGGCCCGCGGCGAAATGGTCAGATTTATGGCAGAAAGAGGGATTGAAAATCCAGCTGATATACAAGAATTTAACAGACTGGGCTATAGGTTTAGAGAAGACTTGTCATCAGAGAAGGAATATATTTTTGAACGGTTGTCTGCACTGTAGTGTGGTATTGCATACTAATAAAACTACATAAAATCATAGCAGAATAATAAAACTGTAATCAGGCATTTTGAGAGAGGAAGCACTGATTGTTTTGAAAGAATACTTTGCTACTCACAAGAAAGGCTGATATACCTCCAGTTTGCAGAAAAAAATGCTGGACCGGAGAGTAAAAAATACGATAATTTATATAAATGGCCTATCATAAACCTAAAGCTGAAAAGAAGGATTGATAATTTTGAATGACCATAAAGCAACTTTTGATGTTGAAAGTAACTTTGAATATCGTAGACATACAATGTCTGGTTGAAAATTCGTGGATTCTCATTTTATGTCGTGGTAATTTTGTTACATATTGGTAAACTGTAAGTGGAAGAGAGGTAGAGACATGGACACAAAAAAGATCGGAGCTTTTTTAAAGCAATGTCGTAAGGAAAAGAATCTGACACAAGAGCAGCTTGCTGAGAAATTCAGAGTGTCTGCAAGAACAGTTTCCAGATGGGAAACAGGAACAAATATGCCAGATCTTAGCATACTTGTTGAGCTTGCTGAATATTACGATGTTGAAATGAGAGAGCTCCTGGATGGAGAAAGGAGCCAGGCTATGAATAAAGAGATGAGAGAAACTTTGGACAAAGTTGCAATGTATGAAGAATGGACAAAACGAAAAGCACTACAGGCTGGAAATCTTGCCTTTGCATCAATGTTTGTGATTGGTGTAATGGCAATTATTATTCAAATGTTATTGACAATAAATATTCGTTTTATTTTAGGAGAGACAGTAAGTGTTTTAGCCGGAGGAATCCTGTATGCAACTATTATGATATACAATGGAATATGGGATAAATGTTTGCCCCAAAATACTACTGTATGGAGGGATTTTCTTACCAGCGTATTATGTTCAGGAATTTTTGCTTTCCTCTATGGCGTATGCTTGTTAAGAATGGGAGCTACAGAAACACAGATAACACGATTAGCTTTTGAATTTTGGATCGGTATTACTATTGTCGCATTTATTATTCTTAGAATTCTGACATTTATCAATCGGAAAAAGAAACAAAATCCAACAAATACTCAAAATATAAAAGAAATTTCACCATTATCTAAGATGGAATATATCAAGATTTACAATGCACAAAATATAATAGAAACGGAACAACTCATGGAAATGTTAAGACAAAATGGAATAATGGCTTTTTCACAGGAGGCAAGTGCGAATGTTGCGATGCATGGGGCACCTGGCTTTGGAATATATGGAATGGATATATTCGTAAAAACTGATGATGCAGAAAATGCAGTAGAGCTGATTAAGGAGATTCGAAATCAAGAAAAGCAGTAGAAAATTGGTATTCTTGATAAAAAAAATTTGGATTCAGATGACAAAAAGAGAATGGCTAAAGCTGTTCTCTTTTTTCTATGCTATAATTCAAAAAAATATAAATTTTTTGAGACGCCCATCAAAAAAAGCCGACTTTATAATTGAGAACATTTTTGAGGAGGGGAATATCATAGACGATAAAAAAATCATAGAACTCTATTTTGAAAGAAACGAGCAGGCAATTAAGGAAACAGATATAAAATATGGAAAACTTTGTCATAAAATTGCCTATAATATCCTAAATAACCTCCAGGATTCGGAAGAGTGTGTGAATGACACATATTAGGAGTGTGGAACAAAATTCCACCTACAAGGCCGGATAACTTTAAGGCTTATATTTCCAAAATTGTCAGAAGTATTTCCATAGATAAATTTAGAAAACAAAAAGCTAAAAAACGATCCGCTGATATGGTTATGGCATTGGATGAACTTGCAGATATACTGCCAGATGAAAGGTATGCTCCGAGCAGGAATGACGAAGAGATTGGAAAATCAATCAGTATTTTTCTTAATAAACAAAAAGAAGTGGTCCGGAGAGTGTTTCTTCTAAAATATTTTTATTTTGAATCTAACATAGCTATTGCAGAGAGATGTGGTTTTACTGAACGCAAAGTAACACATATGCTGGCTCACACCAGAGCCCAATTAAAAGAATATCTGATCAAGGAGGAAATCTATCTATGAACATACCCAAAATTGCAGATGCCATTGGTTATATTGATAATGAGCTTATCACTGCTACACTGGAAGCACCGCCAAAGAAAAGGCATAATCCTGTAATGAAATGGATGACGGCTGCGGCTTGTCTTACCCTATTTGTAATCGCAGGTATTTTGATTCCGCATCTTTTAAAGAATGACGCAACAGCTGAAAGCAAATATAAATATCATGTTTCTAAAACAGAACGAGCCATAGAATGGCCATGGAAATACAAGACTGCAGCTGAAAAGTATCCTGCTATTAAGTTTAATGGAAAACAGTTTACCGTAAAAAGCCAGAATCCAATCCACACAGATGCACTAGGGGATGAGATTGGCTCCTGTATAGCAGAAGGCCTTGATCCTGATACCGAAAAAAAATATACGGAAACATTTGAGGTGCGGAAGATTCATGGAATATCAGAAGAACTGATGATTGCTGCAGGGAATGAAGACGGATTTTATGTTTATGCAGCTGATGAAAGCACTGCTCCAGATACTTTAGGGAAGTTGCTGGAACTGTATGGTCTTTCTCAAAATATAGAGTTAAACTACGTGACAAAATGTGAAAATTATGAGGAAAAAGAGGAACTTTTGCTGGATAATGATGATGAGATCTGGCAGATCCTTGCGGGCCGCAGTGATGCAAAACTTGATAATACAAGTGATTTCTTTGAAAGAGAGAACCGTATTTATCTCGCTTTCACTGCAACCTCGGAAACGCTGGGTGTTTATAACCGGGTGATCTACATTTCTGAAGACGGCTATTTCGCAACCAATATTTTAGACTATGAATACAGCTATTTCATTGGAAAAGAAGCAGCAGGACAAATCATCCGTTACGTACAAAAGCATTCCACGGAAACAAAATCCAGCAGCAGTGCGCCAACCATATCCGGAACTGTCACGGAAATTGGAAATGGATATATGATAGTTGATAATACAGCTTTATGTAGGAACCCCAAAGCCGGAAAAGAATATAAGGTATATACAGATGACATAAGGGTAAAAAGATGGAGTGAAAGTGGGGAGATCAAGACAGGAGATCTTGTAGCGGTTGAATATGAAGGGAAAATTTCCGGCAGCTGCAAGATAACGGGAGCATATTCCATATTTACAGGAACGCTTGAAAAAAATGATATTCTAACTCAGTAATAATAAAAACAGGAAAAGGAAGGATACTGGCTTGAATGCGAAACGAATTTATTTGATAAAGATTGCCCCGGTTGTTTTATTGGCAGGCACTGCTTACTGGCTCCTGGGTTCTGATTTCTTTACATTTTTAACCTAGTGGGAGATGCTGTTTCTGTTGGGACTGGTATTTATGCCGGTAACATCCAGGATGTTTCGAGGATTTGATGATAATGGCTGGATGTTTTCCAAGGTACTGGCGGTTGCGGTATGCGGATATGCGCAATGGCTGCTGGCTTGTCTGAAGATCACTCCATTTACAGGAATCACCTGTGTGATCCTCACGGTTATCTGCTGCCTTGGAAGTCTTTTATATGGAATCAAATATAAGAACAGGTTCCCGGATTCACTTCCCTGGAAACAGGCAGCTCTGGTCTACCGGGAAGAGATTCTTTTGATGAATACAAAAACAGAGGGGAACACATTTACAAAGAAAATCGGTCAGACGGTCTATGTTGTCCGTTATCATTTTAATGAAGATTCAAAGGAAACAATGCAGGAGAAGATTAACCGGATGCTGGTTACAGAAGTAAGCCGAATGGCAATGTATTAAAATTAGGTGGATGTAATTGAAGAAAAAATATGATATCCTATAAGTAACAAAACAGAATTTAAGGAGGAGTCTGTAAATGAAATTATCAGATTTAGCAACAGGTTCTGATTGGATAGTGTGGATTGTCTTTGTGATATTTGCCGTACTTTCTATTATTTTACTTTCTGGACACGGAAGCTGGTTCATTTCTGGATATAATACAGCTTCAAAAGAAGAAAAGGAAAAATATGATGAAAAGAAGTTATGCAGAACAATGGGAATTGGAATGTCTATTATAGCAATTCTTGCATTAACTATGGGCTTGTTTGAAAATATTTTACCTGCATTTTTTGTATATATTGCATTGGGAATTATTTTGGTTGATGTCGTGGTAATTATCATTTTAGGAAACACGCTATGTAGAAAGTAACAATTTCCAGCTTGTATGTAAAAAACAGAAAAAATCGAGAATATATGAATAAATTTTGGGGGGATTACCGAGAAAATAGTATGAAAAAATGCAAATATTGTGGCAAAAAACTAAATGACAATTTTGAATTTTGTAATAGTAATTGTGAAAATTGTTATGAAAAGATGGTGGATAAAGACAACCATAAAATTAAGTATTTTATATTAGGCATTATTTTGGGATTCTTAGTTATGTTTTATGGCATTATTTCTAACAATAATGTCTTCATAATAGGAATTGGAATTATAGTAATGGGTATAGATGTTGTTTTATTGCCATTTACAACTCCCGAAACAATATATTTTCTAGGATATCAAAAGTCAAAATTTGCAGGAAGAATATCAGGTATATTGCTCATAGTAGTTGGAGTATGGATGTGTTTTATTCAATGATAGATTCCAGCCTGCAAAATTGAAAATAAATTGAAAGTCACGAAATCGGAGGAGTTAATGATTATGTGGAATGAATTAGGCATAAGCGGAGGAACTGCAATTGTTATTTTGATTGCGCTGTATTTCGTTATCAAATGGGCAGTGAAAAATGGAATCAAAGAAGCCTACAGTGCCATCACTGGAAAGAAAACGGATGAAGATGTCAGAAACGAAAAAGAACTGAAAGAACTCGGATTTGAGTCAGAAGATAAATAAAAGTTTTCAGGAGATGTTTTATGAAGAAAAAAGTACTTGCAATTATGTTAGTTACGGTATCAATAATGTTGATTTCGGCGTGCGGAAAAAAAGAAAAATTGTACGAAATTCCTGACCTGTCGCAGTATAAGACAGATTATGTAGGAGATTCTTCGAACGTTATAAATATTGTAAGTGGGCAAGAGTATCCGGAGGGATACTCATATGACAGTATAGAGATACAGTCTGAAACAGAGCCTTATGGATTAACCGTTTTTCTAAAAGATGAACCGTCTGCATCCAGGATTGAAGATGAATTGCAGGTTAATGCAGATATGACATTTGACTTGATTGGTAATTTGGAAACACTTGATTATAGAATTGCAGACAGCAAAGAAATCATTGCATCGTATGAACGGTAGAGCTATTGCTCTTCAACTTCAGGTTTGTAGAATTCAAAAAATTTAATATGAAATGTGAGATAGAGCGTATGGAAATAATCTATACGTTCTATTTTTTTTGCCTTTTTGAAAAAAGTGATTAAAAAACTATTGACATTTTATTACTGGAGGTGCGAAATGGACTATATGACATTGAAAGAGACCGCCGAAAAGTGGGGCGTGGCACCTCGTAGGGTAAATTATTATTGTGCTGGTGAGCGTGTCCCCGGCGCTGTGAAAATGGCCGGTGTTTGGCTGATACCAAGAGAAGCACAAAAACCACTCGATAAGAGATACAAAGGAAACAAGAAATAGTTTCTTGTGAGGTTTCTGTGACATTTGAATGCTACACTAAGAATGAAGGAGTGTGATACAATGCGAATTTTAGTAGTCGAGGATGACCGACTTTTGAATAATACCTTGTGCTATAACTTGGATGCTGCGGGCTATGTCGTGGACTCTGCATTGACAAAATCAGCAGCCAGTAATTTTCTAACTAAGCAGGACTATGACCTGATCGTGCTGGATGTAAACCTGCCAAATGGGAATGGCTTTGATTTCTGCGGTGAAGTAAAAGAGCGCCGGTCAGATACAGCGGTGATCTTCCTGACCGCAAATGATATGGAGAGTGATATGCTCAAAGGATATGAGCTGGGAGCTGAGGACTATGTGACCAAGCCTTTTCCCATGAGCGTCTTTCAAAAAAAGCTGTCCGTGGTATTGGGGTGGCTGGCGAAACAGAGTGGCGGAGATTGCTATGAGGATGGCGCACTATCCATCAATTTCTCAGAGATGACTGCTTCCCTGTCCGGTAAGCCGCTGGTGTTCACTCCGTTGGAATATCGGATGTTGAAAATCCTGACCAAAAATCCGCAGATTGTTTTGACTAGGCAGATGCTACTTGAAAAACTGTGGGATGCCGATGGAAACTTTGTGGATGAACACGCCCTGACCGCAGCCATCAGCCGGGTGAGAAACAAAATTGAAACGGAAGGCCGCCAGTACATTAAGACGGTGTACGGCATGGGCTATATGTGGATTGGAGGGACGCTGAAATGAATATACGAAAATTCTCCATCAACAAAGCCTGTATCCTTTTGGGAATACTCTTGCTGCTGGCAATTGGTGTGGTTTCTGCCGCTATTTATCTGCTGACCGAGAATATAACCGCTGTCGGGTATGTGTTCTTGTTCAGTGTCTTTGTGTTGCTTTGCGTCATCTGCTTTGTGACCCTGATCCGTCGGAAACTGGTCATGTTCTCCGATTCCTTTTGTGGTCAAATGGATGATATGCTCTCCGGGGATATTATGCAGCCGAAGCAGACGATTGAGGAAGAAAGCCTATTTTATAAAATCAACTACCGACTGGGGCGGTTGTACGAAGTCATGCAGGAAAATAAAAACAACATCGCAAAGGAACGAGCTGACCTGCAAGAGCTGATCTCTGATATTTCCCATCAAGTCAAGACCCCGATTGCCAACTTGAAGATAATCAACAACACGCTGCTTGAAAACGAGGTTCCTCCGCAGAAGCAAAAGGAATTTCTGACAGCCCAGGCTAGTCAGCTTGATAAGCTGGACTTTCTCATGCAGGCCATGATTAAAACTTCCCGCTTGGAAACTGGAGTCATTTCGTTGGATCAAAAACAGCAGCCGGTTTATGATACCCTTGCCACAGCCCTGGGCTGGATTTTGTTCAATGCTGAAAAGAAACAAATAGATGTACAGGTGGAATGTCCAGAGCATCTGGATGCGCGACACGATAGAAAATGGACAAGCGAAGCTCTGTTCAACATTCTGGATAACGCAGTGAAGTACACCCCGGCAGGCGGACAGATCCGTGTGTCTGTGGAAGGCTGGGAAATGTATGTAAAGATCAACATTGCCGACACCGGCATCGGCATCTCGGAGCAGCATCAGGGGACGATTTTCAAACGGTTTTACCGGGAAGATGCGGTACATGATGTGGAGGGGATTGGGATTGGTCTGTATCTGGCCCGTGAGATCATAACCTTGCAGGAAGGCTATATCCGGGTGGCATCAGAGATTGGGCAAGGCTCAACCTTTTCTGTTTTCCTGCTCCGAAAGTAGTACCGACATTCCCTCAAAATTGAAATGTCACAGACTTATGACATTTGGAACCGAATTTCTTATAAATTCTTTGTAGCTCGTGACATTTCTGTGAGGTTCGGTCTTTATGATAAAACCATCACAAAGAAAGGATGGTGTTCTATATGAGCATATTGCAGACAACAGATTTAAAAAAATATTACGGCACTGAGCCGAACATCACAAAAGCATTGGATGGCGTAACCCTCTCCATTGAGGAGGGAGAGTTTGTTGCCATCGTTGGTACTTCCGGCAGTGGTAAGTCCACCTTGCTGAATATGATGGGCGGTTTGGATACACCGACTTCCGGTAGCATTCAAGTAAAAGGAAAAGAACTCTCTGAATTCAAGGATGAACAGCTTACCATCTTCCGCAGACGTAACATCGGCTTTATCTTCCAGAACTACAATCTGGTGCCGGTGCTGAATGTCTACGAAAACATCGTGCTGCCTGTGGAACTGGACGGAAACAAGGTAGATAAGAAGTTTATGAAAGAAGTAGTGCAGATGCTGGGACTGGAGGATAAGCTAAACAATATGCCCAACAACCTCTCCGGCGGTCAGCAACAGCGTGTGGCAATTGCGCGTGCCCTTGTTTCCAAACCAGCCATTGTCTTGGCCGATGAACCGACCGGAAACCTTGACAGCAGGACAAGTAGTGATGTATTAGGACTTTTGAAAGTTACCAGCCAGAAATTCCATCAGACCATTGTGATGATTACTCATAACAATGAGATTGCCCAGCTTGCCGGCTGTATTATCCGTATTGAGGACGGCAGAATTTCCAAGTAAAGGAGGGCGAAAATATGACAGATATTTTATTTGGGAATAACAACAGACCTGTCCTGAAACTTCTGGCAAAGCGTTCTTTGAAAGCCCGGAGAAACACCATTGCTGTATTGGCGATTTTGCTTGCCACACTGCTTTTTACCAGCCTGTTTACAATTGCCATTAGCTTGCAGACTGCTATGCAGGAAAGTAATATGAGGACAACCGGCACTTCTGCCCATGCAGGTATCAAGCGTTTATCTTGGGAAGAATATGAACGGCTGTCATCGGATACAGGGGTGAAGGACAGCGGATACTCGATTATCATAGGAAATGCCGTGGGTGATAAGTTCAACAAGACACCCACGGAACTGCGATATAGTGATGAAACCTATGCAGAACTAACTTTTAACACCCCCGACACCGGATATCTGCCGGAACAGAAAAATGAGATTGCCACCAGCCGTATTGTTCTGGCAGCGATGGGATTACCTGATGAGGTTGGTACACAGATGGAACTGACCTTTATAACTGATACGGATACATTTAGCGATACCTTTACGCTTTGCGGCATTTGGGATGGGGATGCTGTGGCGTATCGTCAAACAATTCTATTATCCAAAGAATATACGGAACAGGTAGCTCCTGTCATCCACGGGGAAACGGACGGAACAACCCCACCTGTGGGAACCGGTTATATTGATGCTGTTATGATGATGCCTACGGCATGGAACATTGAAAAGCAGGCATTAGATGTGACTTCCAAATACGGTTTAGATGAACGGGTAAGTATTAACGACGCTTACCAAACGGCAACGGTCAGTTTTTCTTCCATGCTGCCCCTTGTAGCTGGTATTGCGGTTATCTTTATCGCAGGGTATCTTCTAATCTACAATGTGTTTTATATTTCTATCGCACAGGATATTCGGTTTTATGGAATGTTGAAAACACTGGGAACCACTGCAAGACAAATAAGAAAAATCGTTTATAGAAAAGCAATTAAGCTATCTCTTATGGGTATACCTATTGGTCTATTGTTGGGATGGCCAATTGGTCGATTGCTGCTGCCTGCGATTGTAAATATGCTGACGGATGATATAAGGGTCGTTACTACGGTAAATCCGTCGATTTTTTTGGTGGCGATTGTTTTTTCTATGATTACTGTTTTGATTAGCTGCCAAAAACCTGCTGCGATGGCAGCCAAGGTTTCCCCGATAGAGGCGCTACACTATGTCGAGCAGGCAGGAGGAAAAAAGAAAGACCGTCGCAGTAAACGTATAAGCACAGTTATGATGGCAAAAAGCAATCTTGGCCGCAATAAGAAAAAAGTAACGATTGTCACCTTGTCCTTTGCACTCAGCATCGTTCTTTTGAACAGTGTCTATACCTATGTAACTTCCTTTGATTTCGATAAGTTTGTGGCTGATTTTAGTCTTACGGATTTTACAGTGTCCGATACAACGGTAATCAACAGCTATGCCCCGTATAACACGGCGAATGTGAGCCAGGATTTCATTCGTGAGGCTGAAAGGTTGAATGGTCTTGAAGATATAGGCAATGTGTACCTGTGGACTTCCAAACAGCCGCTTTCCAAACATGATCTTACAAAGTTGCAGGAACTTGCAGTTTCTTCCCGTGATATAGCAAATGAGCTGGGAAATTATAGGGTTCGACAGGAACATGGTGTCAATGTGTACGGGTTAGACGACTTTCCGGCAGAGTATGTGCGGGTTTTGGATGGAGAGCTGAACATGGAAAAATGGAGAGCTGGAACCGGCGTGTATGTAACACCGCTGCGGATGATGAGTGACGGTTCTCTCTGTTTGTATCAACCGGGAGACAAGATCTGTGTGCAGCAGCTTGATGGAACAAACAAAATATATGATGTATTGGCTGTGGTAGATATACCGAAAGCGTTAGAAACACCTTTACAAGTAGATATGGGACTGGATTATATTTTCCCGACAAATGAGCTGCTGGGAAATATGGTATCCGCCGACCAGCCGGCCATGAAAACCATCTTCAATGTAGATAATGAATACCAGCTTGCCACGGAAAACTGGCTGAAAAACTACACTACAAATACGGACACAGCTTTGGATTATCTGTCAAAAGTGACACTGCGGCAGACTTTTGATGGGATGATTAACATGTACCGTCTTGTGGGAGGTGCTCTTTGTGCGATTCTGGCGTTGATTGACATACTGAACTTTATCAATTCCATGATGACCTCTATTTTGTCCAGATACAAAGAATTGGCCATGCTGCAATCGGTAGGTATGACCGGCCGACAAGTCAAACAGATGCTAATGATTGAGGGGATTGGGTATTCCGCATTGGGGCTTATATGTTCCCTGCTCATCTCTATCGTGGGGAGTCTGACAGTGGTTCGAATGATGGGGGCAGAATTAAGTTATTTTACATGGCATTTTACCCTGCTTCCTGTGTTCCTCTGTGTAATACCGTTAGTTCTCATTACCGCCTTTGTACCTTTGGTCTGCTATAACAAAATGGCACAGAAAACAGTTGTGGAACGGCTACGCATTGCTGAATAAGATACACAGACGAGAAACGGTCATCCGAAAGGGTGGCCGTTTTCAAATGTCACAAAATTGTGAGATTTCAGCTGATAAAAGGCACCTGTCTGTGACATTTCTGTGAGGATTATCAGTATAGAGCTAATTAATGAACCTCTATATTTTTTTATCATTTCCTTCATCGTCCGATGTTCCTTTCAAATCTGTGATCCACAGCATGACATCTTTCAATACGGAAGTATTTAATTCCTAATAAATAAACTTTTCTTCTCTTTGGTTTCGGATTAAATCAGTTTCCTTCAATATTGCAAGGTATATTATGTGTCAAGAACCAGTTACTTCAAAAAAACTGTTTTATTTTTAGAAAAAACTGTTTGGGGAGAACCGATTGATGTTCAAATGCATCTAATTGATGTAAAATAAAAAAACACGTGTATAAATGTCCGGACCAAAGGAGAAACAGGCTATGACAAAAAGTGCATTTATTAAGGAGGTCCACGATGCGGAAGCGATGCTGTATCATGTGGCCAAATCCATTTTAAAAAATGATGCAGATTGTTGTGATGCTGTTCAGGAAACGCTTCTCAAAGCATATGAAAAGCTGGATACATTAAAAAAAGAGAAATTTTTCCGAACCTGGATCACCCGAATACTAATTAATGAGTGTAACGGAATCATTCGCAAAAGAAAAAATATCATTTCGGTGACCACCTGTTATCCGGTGCGAAGATCGTGGCCCACCATCCGAACCTGTATGCCGTTTACCTTACCAACCACGGATGCGGTCCTGATACCCTTGTAAACCATATGTTCCGTGAAGAGATGGGGGATAAGCCGTACCTTCAGATTGAGGTGGATGAGCAGTATTCGGCAGTCGGTATTATTACCCGTATTGAGGCGTTCCTTAACAGTATCTCCCACAGACCGCCAGCCCAGATGCCAAAAGATTTTAACATCCTGGATGTGAAGATGAAGCCAGCCAATATTAAGTTCAAGCCGGATGAGGACAAGACACTTGTACTGCCGGATCTTGGTTACCACACTTGGTACTTGGAAAACTATTTTGAACAGTGCGGCTATAAAAAGAGAAAAACACTGCCAGACTATTCCCGTGAAGTATTGATGAAGGGACGTGCAGAGACCAACTCCAAGGAATATCTGCCGTTCCCAGTGATGTTAGGTCAGATTTTGACCTTGTTGGAAGAGACACCGAAAGAAGAGCAGAAGGATTTGCAGTTCTTGATCCCATTTAACGAGGGTGCAGATGCAGATGGACAGTATGCAAGAGCCGTCCGGACGGTACTGGACCGCAAGGGATATGAGCATGTGGACATTATCGCGCCGATCCTGGAGACACTTCCAGTGACCGCAGATGATCCGGAGCTTCTGATGAAGGCTCTGGTTTGCGGCGACATCCTTTACAGTGCCGATCCGCATATGCGGGATCAGTGTTACCGCTCTCTGCTTCCAGATGGCAGCCTCCATGAGTGGAAAGACCTGCGCCGCTGGGCGAAGGAGATCGGAGAAGAAAGTACCTCAGCCAAATCACTGGGATTAGTTGGAACCTCTGCCAGCCTGACCAGCTTAAATGAGGGAATCCTGGAGCAGCTGGAGTATGAAGGAATCCTGTGCCGCCGGGCACCGCTGTCTGAGATGATGCTGTTTCTGTGGAAAGAAGCCTCTGGCAATAAAAATGCGACAGAGTTTTTCCAGAAATTGGAAAAACAGCTGTTGGCAATCCATGAGCGCCTGGGAGATAGAAGCAGCTTCAGCCAAGACCTAAGTGGGCTTCAAAAACGTGCCGATGAGTATCTGTCAGACTACTCTGGTGCCAATGGACGATACCGTTATGCAAAAGCACTGGAACTGGGTGAGAACTGCAGCGGTATCCTGATGATGGCACCACGCTATGAAAACACTGCTATGGTGCTGAATATGAGAGGAATCCACGACCACTGCCAGGCACCAGTTTATGACCTGTCCCTGGATGGGGACTTCGACGAGGCAGGATGGGAGAAACTTAGATCCTTCTTGTATTATTGTGAAGTATAACAGGCACATTATGCTTAGTACAGCGAATATTAAGTAGCCACTATGTTGATTAATTTGACTTTTCATATACTGCGTCAATATAGCAGATACTTAATTTTCACTGTACTGGGTACAATATAAATTAAAAAAGGAGACATAAAAAATGACAGGAATTAAGAACATCAACAAAGCAGAAGTCATGGCTTTAAAAGAGCAGGTAGAATACCAGGACGGACAGGTAGTCAGCAAAACACTGGCGCAGAACGAACACGTAAGTGTTACTCTGTTTTCTTTTGACAAAGGCGAAGAGATCAGCACCCATAAATCCGGCGGGGATGCCTTCGTGACCTGTCTGGATGGTGTAGGAAAAGTAACTATTGACGGCGAGGAATATATCCTAAAAGAAGGCGACTCCATCGTCATGCCAGCAAAACATCCCCATGCGGTATATGGACAGGAACAGTTCAAGATGCTGCTGGTAGTAATTTTCTAAGGCTGGCAGTAAAAGAAACTTACTTTCGTTTCATTTTTTATAAGAGACAAGGTCATTTAGGACGCATTATAGTTACATTGTTAATTTGGGAAAAGTAGAAGGGTTAGAAAAAGGCGTACTACGGTTGAAATGCGGAATAGAACTGAATGTTTCAAGAGCAAAGAAAGAAGAGTTTACCGAGGCACTGTTTGAATATCTGATGGAAAGGAATGGTTGATCTGATGAGTTTGCTAAGTGATGCTTAGTACAAGAATGTGAAGAAAATGGAGAGAAGGTTTTAAAAGAACTCTCTGTAGAGGAAATCTATAATTATTACGAACAAGCAAATATCAAAGAGAAGGAGTGGATCAAACAATTAGTTTTTGAATGCCAAATTGTGAATGTGAAATGAGTAAAGCCGAGAGTATTAATCTATCTCGGCTTTAGTATTTTTCCAAATTTTTGAATCGTCGATATTCTAAGGGTGATAATCCAAGCTGTTTTTTAAATACAGCTGCAAATTTTCCTTGATTAGAATAGCCAACCTGTCCTGATATTTCGGCAATCGGACGCTTTGTGTTCGAAAGAAGCCTTGCGGCTTCGTTCATACGGATTTCCCGTAGCCAGGTGGATATATTCTGTCCATATACGCCTCGAAAATAATTCTTAAGGCTGGTTTCACTGACCGAAAATCGTTCTGCAATCTGCCTTATAGGGATGTGCTGGCGAAGATCATTAGAAAGAATTTGTGCTGCCCTTTTTGCAATTTCAACCTGCGTTTCCGTGTAGAAGCCGCAGGTTTTCGGAGGCCGGATTTCCATGTTAAAAAGCCGGTGGAGAAGTTCAAGCGTATAGATTTGCAAATGGAAGGCAGAGGGCTTTTCAGATAGCCGCCAGAGTTTTTGAAATATATTTTCCAGCTCACTGTCCGCTCCGTTGATATATGTCTTATGGTTGCCACAATAATTTTCTTCCAGCGTAGGGAGGTCAAGTGAAAAAGATTTCAAAAGTTCACCGCAGGACTGTAAAAGAAGTGGCAGGTCAAAGTATATTTTTATGCCCTGATATTGCCGTGTGGGAAAGATATATTCTTTCTGTGCGGTCTGTTCACTGACACAAAAATCATTTTCCTTCAGGTAAATGTAGGAGCCGTCATCCAGAAGCAATTCACTTCTGCCCGAAACGCAATAGTTAATCAGCAAAGGCTTTAGATTTGAATTTTCATCCGACTCCGGCCATACGGGAGCGTTTACAAAAATAAAAGCCAAAGTCAGCCCCGGAAAGAGCGTATGGAATGTCATGCGTCCCTTGCCATCTGCCCGATCCAAAAGCAATGTGCTGCTATTTGGACTGTTTTTCAAGGTTACACCAGAAACAGCATCGCTGTTTTCTAAAATGTTGTATATCATGTTACGCAACTGCTTCGCCCCTTTCATCACGCAAAATCGCTGATATTATTATACCTGCGAGAAAACTCCTGGTCAATGGATATTCTGGCAGAGCGAAAAAGCTCCTTGCTATACGGGCTTAAAATACCGATATGTGCATAGAAGCACAGCTGAATTTATGCTATCATTAGTGTTGGTTAGCAAGAACTAATCAAGACGAAAGTAATCATGTTAGGAGGTTTCGCAATGAACAACAAATTGCAAGGAAAGGATCTCATCAATATCGGTATTTTCACGGCGATTTATTTTATCGTCATTTTCGCTGCGGCGTCCATCGGTTTTATCCCGATTTTCATTCCGCTTATCAGCGTGGTCGTGCCGCTTGTGGGCGGTATTCCGATGATGTTGTTCTTCTCCAAAATTGAGAAATTCGGTATGCTTACCATCTGCGGAGTGCTGCTGGGTATCATTATGCTGCTGACCGGCATGGGCTGGTGGTGCATCCCTACCGGGCTGATCTTCGGGCTGATTTCCGATTTTATGATGAAAGCCTGTGACTACAAAAATGCCAAGCGTGAAGTGTTGATTCACGGCGTTTTTTCCATGTGGGTAATCGGCGCCTTTATTCCCATCGTTGTGACGCGTGACGCTTACTACCAGAACCTGCTCCCCGGTTACGGTCAGGAATATGCCGATACGCTTATGGCTTATATGCCCGACTGGATTTTGCCGGTATTGCTTATCGCTGCTTTCGTCAGCGGTCTTGTTGGCGGTCTGATTGGACGGAAGATTTTCAAAAAGCATTTTGAGCGGGCAGGAATTGTATAATGAGCCGCGAACTTCTTGCAAGTCAAAAAAACAATAGCGGAATTTTATTAGATCCCCGGACAAAACTGGCGGTACTGATTACCATAGCTGTCTTTATTTTAGGCGGTTCGTATGAAGGTATCATGCAGTATTACATCATCGTGTTGGCGGCGATCCCGCTGTTACTTTTGTCAGCGGCCAGAAAATGGAAAGGCGCTGTTCTCTATATCCTGATTTTTGGAGGCAGTCTGTGCCTGGAAATGTTCGGTCTGTCACGACTGGCTGGCGTAGCAAACTACATTGCAGTAGCCATTGTTGGCATTCTGCTGAGGTTCACCCCCAGCGTGGTCATGGGATATTTCGTGGTAACGACAACCACGGTCAGCGAATTTGTTGCGGCGATGGAACGGCTCCACCTGCCGCAGCAGATTACCATTCCTATGTCTGTGATGTTTCGCTTCTTTCCCACGGTTGCGGAAGAATGGAGCGCTATTGGGGACGCCATGCGGATGCGTGGCGTCCGCTTTGGTGGTGGAAAAGTCGGTGCGATTTTAGAGTATCGGATTGTCCCCATGATGATCTGCTCCGTCAAAATCGGAGAGGAACTGTCCCAGGCAGCCCTTACGCGGGGATTGGGAGGCCCGGTAAAACGGACGAATATCTGTAAGCTGGGTTTTCATGTGCAGGATGTTATTTTCCTGCTGATCTGTCTGGGAGCATTTGCAGCGCAAATCTATGTGCTTGCCGCAAGGGGGTGAAGGAAATGATTGAATGTCAAGATGTATCCTTTTCTTATCCTGCCAGTACCCTTCCCGACAGTGAGAGGCAGGCCGGTGGCGCTTTAAAACATATTTCCTGCACTATTGAGGACGGTTCTTTTGTCCTGCTCTGCGGGACTTCCGGCTGTGGGAAAACAACCATGACCCGGTTGTTTAACGGCTTGATCCCCCATTATCATGAGGGGACTTATACCGGCTCCGTCTATCTGGATGGAAAGGATACCTGTGACCTGTCACTGTTTGATATTTCTCTGAAAGTCGGTTCTGTATTTCAAAATCCGCGTTCTCAGTTTTTCAATGTGGACACGACCAGCGAACTGGCTTTCGGCTCAGAGAATCACGGCATAGCGGAAGATCTTGTGCGTGACCGTGTAAAGCGTGTAGCTGCACAGCTAAAGTTGGAGCCGCTGCTTGATAGAAGTATTTTTTCTTTGTCCGGCGGTGAAAAGCAAAAAATCGCCTGCGGATCGGCAGCGGCGATTGACCCGGATATTTATGTGCTTGATGAGCCATCATCCAACCTTGACGCATACGCTATCGCTGATTTTCGACAGCTACTCTTTACTTTGAAATCGCAGGGAAAGACCATCATCATCTCTGAACATCGGCTGTATTATCTGTCCGGCCTCTTTGACCGTGTCCTGTACCTAAAAGATGGAGAAATCGAAGGTGATTATACAGCAGAGGAATTTTGCGGCCTGTCGGCAAGACAGCGCGATGATATGGGATTGCGCCCTCTTGATCTTGCGGGGCTTTCAGAAGTTGAAGGCACGCCGCAGAGAATAAATGAGGCGGTTTGGACGATAAAGAATGTGTCCTTCGCCTATAAGCATGAGCCGGAAACCTTGCATATAACGGAAACCTCTTTCCCATCCGGCAGCGCCACGGCCATCATCGGACATAATGGTGCGGGAAAATCCACCTTTGCTCGGTGCCTCTGCGGGTTGGAAAAGCACTTCAAGGGAACGGTGCAGGATCAAAGCAAGAACTATTCCAGAAAAGAACGATTGAAACTCTGCTATATGGTCATGCAGGATGTAAACCACCAGCTCTTTACCGAAAGTGTTCTGGATGAAATTCTGCTCAGTATGAGAACCGAGGATAAACAGAAGGCAAGAGAAATCTTGCAGGAGATGGACTTGCTTTCCTTTGAGGACTGCCACCCGATGGGGCTGTCCGGCGGCCAAAAGCAGCGTGTGGCGGTTGCCTCTGCGATTGCTTCGGGGCGGCCTCTGATTTTATTTGATGAACCGACCAGCGGCCTTGACCTGTTTCACATGAGGCAGGTCGCTAATGTTGTCAATCAGGTGGCAAATGCCGGAAGAACCGCGCTTGTGGTAACGCATGACCCGGAATTTATTCTACGCTGTTGCAATTATGTCCTTCACTTAGAAAATGGGCAAATTCAGGAAAGTTATTCCATAGAGGACAGCGATGGCCGAAAACGCCTGCTAAAGTTTTTTCTGAGTGATATGAAGAAGGAGGTGTCCACAGAATGAAGGAGGAAAAGAAAGAGTCGCCCATAGGCGTCTTATGGGGATGGGGCAAACCCTATCACGGGAAATTCATTGGCAGTATTATCCTTGCGGTATTAGGCGTTGCCTGCCAGATGGTGCCCTATTTCTGCGTGGCGCATATTGTCACAATGATGTTGTCTGGGGAACAGAATTATTCCCGCTATGTGACCGCTGGTATTATTGCACTGTGCGGATACTTTGGGAAGGTGCTGTTTTCCTGTCTTTCTACAACGATTTCCCACACAGCGACCTATTACACGCTGCGCGATCTGCGGGAAAATATCACCGCAAAACTGGCCCGCGTCCCGATGGGGACGATTTTAGATACTCCGTCCGGCCAGTATAAAACGACGATTGTTGACCGGGTAGAAGGTATGGAGCCAACCTTCGCACACCTGATCCCGGAAATGACGGCAAATGTGCTGGTACCGCTTGTTATCGCCGTGTACCTGTTCCTTTTGGACTGGCGCATGGCGCTTCTGTCACTTGTTACGCTGGTGGTGGGCCTTGCTGTCATGTCTGCCGGCATGAAGAATTATCCCGTCAAATGGGAAGGCGCGGTTAAGGCAGGCAAGCAAATGGCAAATGTCATTGTAGAGTACATTGGTGGGATTGAGGTAGTCAAAGCGTTTAGTCAATCCGCCGGTTCCTACAAAAAATATTCTGACGCAGTAAACTATAACGCCAACTACTATGTGGACTGGATGAGAGAAAACCAAAAAACCATGAGCGCCTACAACGCCATTTTGCCATCGGTGTTGATTTGTGTGCTGCCCTGCGGCTTCGCGTTCTGGATCTCCGGCAGCCTGGAACTTTCCACTTTCCTGTCTATCGTAATTTTCTCGCTGGGACTGATTGGGCCGATTGTTGCAGCCTTTACCTTTACGGACGATTTGGCCGTATTAGGGACAAATGTGGAAGAAATCAGCCAGCTTTTGAACGCTGAAGAACTGAACCATAAGGATACGCCGGTCAAGCTGGAAGATACCGGCATTTCTCTTAGGTCTGTGTCTTTTTCCTATGACGGGACAACAGAGGTTTTGCATGGTGTGAGCCTGACCATCCGGCCCGGCACCATGACCGCCCTTGTGGGGCCGTCTGGCTCCGGCAAATCGACGGTGGCAAAGCTGATTGCCGGATATTGGGATGTTACATCCGGCAGCATTACCCTCGGCGGTCATGAGCTGAAGGATATACCGCTGTCTGAAATTGCAGATCAGATTTCCTATGTATCTCAGGACAACTACCTGTTTAACCGCAGTATCCGGGAAAATATCCGCATGGGAAGACCCAGCGCCACAGACGCGGAGGTGGAACAGGCCGCCGAACAAAGTGGTTGCGACGCCTTTATCCGCGGGCTGGACAATGGCTATGATACGGTTGTCGGCAGCGCCGGTTCCCACCTTTCCGGCGGGGAGCGCCAGCGTATTGCCATCGCCCGTGCCATGCTGAAAAATGCACCGGTTGTCATTTTGGACGAGGCAACTAGCAGCGTTGACCCGGAGAATGAGGACGAATTGCAGCGAGCTATCGAGGCACTGACTCATGATAAGACCAGCACTCATGAAATCGCCAGGTATCTGAAGATTACCGAAAAGGCAGTTTACAGGTGCATGGACAGGCTGAAAGAAAAAGTGAAGAAGATCTTCGAGTAATTCATGATAATCAAAAAGCAGGGTGTGAGAACAAACTCCACCCTGCTTATCATTTATTAGAAAAAAGGAAACTTTTGTCAAAACCAGTATTTAAAAATTTTATCAGTAATAAAGTGCAGAATGATGTTTGGATTGCAGTCTTTATGCAACTATTTCTTGTTGCTATTGACAAAACCTTTTTCAGAGATTAAAATTATAACAGCGTTATATAGCACTGTTATATAGGAGGTGTGCAAAATAAACGGAAATGGAATGACTTTAGAAAATATCCACCGGGCAGCGAAAGCGGAATTTTTAGAAAAAGGATATAAAGACGCTTCCCTGCGGAATATTGTGAAATCCGTGGGAATGACTACCGGAGCCTTTTACGGATATTACAAAAGTAAAGAAGAACTTTTTGAAGCCATCGTTGGTGAGCATTATGAATATATTCGCAACCGTTTTATAAAGGCACAGCAGGAGTTTGCTGAACTTCCAGCTGCCAGACAGCCGGAAGTCATGAGTGATATTTCGGGAATCTGCATGTACAATATTCTTCATTATGCGTATGAGCATTTAGAGGAATGTAAACTGATCCTTGTCTGTTCGGAAGGAACAAAATTTGCCGGGCTAATTGATGAAATGGTGGAGATTGAAGTGGAAGGGACTCATGCCTATCAGGAGGTTTTAAGGAAGCTTGGAAGGCCCTCTCCCCATATCGATCCTTCGCTGGAGCATATTCTGATCACCGGCATGTTTCATACTTTTTTTGAATTGATCATTCATGAAATGCCGCTAAAAGATGCCGAAAACTACGTTAGAGAAATGCGCGCCTTTTATACAGCAGGATGGATGAAAATTATGGGGCAGTAATGCCTTATAATTTTTGTTTGACAGTTAGCTACTGCTAACCTAAATTCGGATATTGTAAGAACATAGACGTGTTCTCTTTATCATAAACACAAAGAAAAGGAGGAATTTTTTTGAAAAAACAATCCAATTTATCACGCCTGCTGGAAATTGCAGGCAGCCATAAGTACCTGACCTATGCTTCCTGGGTGTTTTCTGCAATCAGTGCCCTGATTGCTCTGGTACCCTTCTATTACATCTGGAAAATGATCAAGGAAGTATTGGAGGTGGCACCGAATTTTGGCCAGGCACAGAACCTGACCGGTAATGGCTGGATGGCAGTATTGTTTGCGGTTATAGCGGTGCTTGTCTACATAGCAGGGCTGATGTGTTCCCATTTGGGAGCATTTCGTATCGCCACAAACCTGCGTATCCAGACCATGGAGCATATTGTTAAGCTTCCTCTTGGGTTTGCCGAGAGTTTTGGCAGCGGAAAACTGCGCAAGATTGTCAACGAATCCAGCGCAGCCACCGAAACCTATCTCGCCCATCAGCTTCCCGACAGAGCCAATGCCATTGCAACCCCCTGCGGTCTTTTGGTGCTGTTGTTCGTGTTTGACTGGAGACTGGGACTATTGAGTCTTGTTCCGGTTGTGCTGGGGTTTCTGATCATGATGGCAATGACCGGAAAGCAGATGCAGGAAAAGATGAAAGAATACCAGAATGCGCTGGATGATATGTCCAATGAAGCGGTAGAGTATGTCCGTGGGATTCCGGTGGTAAAAACCTTTGGCCAGACGATCTTTTCCTTTAAGAAGTTTAAAGACTCCATTGACCGGTATAAAGTATGGGTGATTGCTTATACCAGGCAGCTTCGGACACCGATGATGTTCTATACAGCTGCGATCAACGGCGTTTTTGCCACACTGATTGCCGGAGGACTGTTGCTTACGCAAGACGGTGTGACTTCCGGTTTCTTACTGGATCTTATTTTCTATATCATCATTACACCGGTTATTTCTGTCACACTGACACGCATTATGTTCCAAAGTGAAAACGCCATGATCGTAGACGACGCTTTACAGAGAATTGACAGCGTTTTGCATTTGAAGCCTCTGGAGGAAACGAAACATTCAAAGCATCCCCAAAACGCTTCCGTGGAACTGAAATCGGTTCATTTCAGCTATGATGGAGAAAAAGAAGTATTAAAAGATATTTCACTGACCATTCCTGCAGGACAGACGGTAGCTTTTGTAGGTCCATCCGGCGGTGGAAAAACAACCCTTGCCAACCTGATTTCCCGATTCTTTGATCCCCAGAGCGGAATGGTAAAAATCGGTGGTGTTAATGTGAAAGACATCCCGAAAGAGGAACTCATGAACACGGTGTCTTTCGTATTTCAGAACAGCCGTCTGATCAAGGCATCTATTCTGGAAAATGTGCGTATGGGAAAACCGGAAGCTACCCGTGAGGAAGTTCTGACTGCCCTTCATCACGCGCAATGCGATGATATTCTGGAAAAACTCCCACAGGGTGTGGATACGGTCATCGGTACAAAGGGTGTCTATCTTTCCGGCGGCGAGCAGCAACGAATTGCCATTGCCCGTGTGATGCTGAAAAATGCTCCGATTATCATTCTGGATGAAGCCACTGCCTTTGCTGACCCGGATAACGAAAGCCGCGTACAGGCTGCTTTCTCAAGACTTTCCGAGGGTAAGACAGTGATTATGATTGCCCACAGGCTTTCTACCGTAACAAATGTGGATCAGATTTTTGTCATTTGCGACGGACGGGTTGCCGAGTGCGGAAACAGTCGCGAATTGCTTGCAAAAGACGGTATATTCAGCCGTATGTGGAAAAATTACCAGACTTCCGTGCAATGGAAGGTAACAAAGGAGGTGCAGTAATATGATCAAAAAACTGCAGAAAAAATATGCCCTGTCTGAACAGGGAGCAAAAGACCTGATCAAAGGCTGCCTGGCCTGTGTCCTTCAGAATCTGTCTTTTATGTTTCCGGTGGGACTTTTATATTACCTGGTCAGCGATCTGATGAACGGGGGTGTTCCCGGCGGGAAAATTCCATTTTATGTGGCAGGCTGCGTGGTGTGTATTGGCTTGATTCTGCTGACCACTTTCTTTCAATACAATGCGACCTATTTTGCCACTTACAAAGAAAGCGGTATCCGCCGCATTACCCTGGCAGAACATCTGCGCAAAATCCCCCTTTCCTTTTTCGGGAAAAAGGATTTAGCCGATCTTACCAGTACCATTATGGCGGATTGCACCTTCCTGGAGCAGAGTTTTTCGCATTTTATCCCTGAGCTTGCGGGTTCGATCATTTCTACAGTTCTGATTTCCATTGGTCTGCTCTTTACGGACTGGAGAATGGCACTGGCTGCCTTATGGGTTCTGCCGGTTGCCTTTGCGATTGTGGGATTTTCCGCAAAGATTCAGGAAAATCTGAATCAGAAAGCCATGGATGTAAAGATGGCCTGCGCAGACGGGATACAGGAGTGCATTGAAACGGTTCGTGACCTGAAAGCGAACAATGCGGAGCAGGCATATTTAAAAGGTCTGGAAAAGAAGATCCGTGCCGTGGAGCATCGTTCCATCCTCAATGAATTCGGCCTTGCTGTTTTTGTGGTTTCCGCATCGCTGGTGCTGAAGCTTGGTATTGCAACGGTTGCGCTGGTGGGAGCTGTTTTGCTCATGCAAGGAAGCCTCTCCGTGCTTACATTCTTTATGTTCCTTCTGGTAGTATCCCGTTTATATGACCCTCTGCAGGGCGCACTCCAGAATCTTGCGGCAGTCATCAGTACACGAACCAATATTGCCCGTATGAATGAAATTCTCGATCATCCCATCCAGCAGGGCAGTGATAGGCTTTCCAATCAGGGGTATGATATTGTCTTTGACCATGTCGGGTTTGCCTATAATACCGGAGAAACTGTATTGAAAGATGTCTCCTTTACGGCAAAGCAGGGAGAGGTTACGGCTCTGGTGGGCCCGTCCGGCGGCGGAAAAACAACCGTATCCCGGCTGGCAGCAAGGTTCTGGGATATTAACAGAGGAAAGATTACCGTGGGAGGCATGGATGTATCCCGAATAGACCCGGAAACACTGCTTTCTCTGTATTCCATCGTATTCCAGGATGTTACGCTGTTTGACAATACGATTCTGGAAAATATCCGAATCGGAAACAAAGACGCCACAGATGAACAGGTCATTGCGGCTGCGAAACTTGCCAATGTAGATGAATTTGCAGAAAAATTACCAGATGGATGGCATACCAATATCGGGGAAAATGGCTGTGAACTTTCCGGCGGAGAGCGCCAGCGCATCTCTATTGCCCGTGCATTTCTGAAAAATGCGCCGATCATTCTTTTGGATGAAGCTACTGCTTCCCTGGATGTGGAGAATGAAACTCTGATACAGACAGCCCTTTCCCGTCTGATCGCAGATAAAACCGTTCTGGTTATCGCCCACAGGATGCGTACCGTAGCCGGAGCAGATAAGATCGTTGTCCTTTCTGATGGTACAGTTGCAGAAGAAGGATCACCAAAGGATCTGGAAGAAAAGAATGGTGTATATGCCCATATGGTAAAACTGCAGACAGAAAGCCAGAACTGGAAACTTGCGTGAAGAAGGAAAAGGAGGTAGTGCAATGAAAAGGAACCAATGGAAGCAGGAGAATATCCGCCTTGGCACCCACGGGGAAGACTATGGAAGCTGGATGTCCAATCCTGTCTTTTACATCATTGGCGGAATCGGAGTTTTGGCCGCTGTGCTGGCTGTCCTCTCTTTTTATGTATTTCATGTCGCTGTTCTCGGTGTGCTGTTTGCCATCATCACAATCGCACTTGTGGTTTTGCTGATCTGGATCACATGGATCAGGCGGCAGTATGCCTTTGGCGGTGGCAGAATCATGGAACAGGTTCACCGGGTTGTCCTCTCGCACCTAGACTATGACGGTGAGGGCAAGATTCTGGAAGTAGGTTGCGGCTCCGGAGCGCTGACAATCCGTGCGGCTCTGACATGGCCGAAAGCAAAAGTAATCGGTATTGATTATTGGGGCGCTGTGTACAATTACAGCAAGGCACTCTGCGAGAAAAATGCTGCAAGTGAGGGCGTGGCTTCCCGCTGTGTATTTCAGCACGGTGATGCGAAGCAGCTGGATTTTCCTGATGAGAGCTTTGATGTGGTCATCAGCAACTATGTCTATCACAATGTCATGGGTGCAGATATGCAGAAACTGCTGCTGGAAAGCCTGCGGGTATTGAAAAAAGGCGGCGTCTTTGCACTTAACGATGATATGAAACAAAAGATGTACGGTGACATGGAAGGTTTTGCGCAGAAACTGCGGGATATGGGGTATGAGGAAGTACGACTTGTTGATACCGCACAGGAAGCTTTTGGCGCCCACCGTCGGGCTGCCATGATGATGCTAGGTTCTTCCCGGTTGCTTGTCGGTAGAAAGTAATGTATCAAAACAGGAGGTTTGGCTATGTCCAAGTTAGGAGTCGTGGAGGATACACTGTTCGTCCCTATGCTGGGAAGAATTTATGCTAGTGAGCATTACCCGCAAATTTTATATGATAAAAAAGCATTGGAATTGAAAAAGAAGCTGCCTTCAGACTTGATTAAACAGAATATGCAGAGCCAGTATACCCTTTTGGCCTCTGCTTCCCGGTCTGCTAATATGGATCGGATTATTCGGACTTTTCTGGAACGCAGACCGGACGGTGTGATTGTCCAGTTGGGCTGTGGTCTGGAGACAACCTATCACCGATGTGATAACGGAAAGACACACTGGTATGCCGTGGATCTGCCTCATGTAATCGAATACCGGCGGGGACTTCTTCCCGAACCAGAGAGGGAATTATATATTTCCGGGGATGCCTTTGCAAAGGATTGGATCAAAAAAGTTCGCAATGATGTATTTGATGCTCCTATTCTCGTTACTGCAGGCGGGTTATTTCATTATTTTGAGGAACATAAGGTCATTGCCCTTCTGCGTATGATTGGGCAATTTGGAAATATGGAAGTTGTTTTTGATACGGTGAACAAAAGAGGAATGACCATGATGAAGAAAAAATATATGAAACAGGTCGGCCATGCCGATGCACAAATGTTCTTTTATGTGAATTCAGCGGAAGAACTGGCAGCAAAGATCGGGGGTAATGTGAAGGTGATTGCGGAGGAACCATACTATCGTTACATCCCTAAAAATGGCTTAAAGCTATCCACAAAGGTCAGTATGACAGTTTCTGATCAATTCAAGATGGTAAAGATGATACATCTAAAACTATAGTGGATATACAATATCAGAGAGAGAGAACTTTATCATTTTTTCGGACGCACTGATGAAACACCATCAAAAGCCGCTTTCTATCACCAGCGTGCAAAATTAAAAGATAATGCACTATGGGAACTTTTGCAAATCTTTAACCAGAAGCTTCAACCAACTCTATACAGAAACCGTTATCGTTTGGTTGCTTGTGACGGTTCTGTTGCTGATGAAGTCGATCCGGAACTTCTGGCAAAAGTATTGGCTAATCCAGAGATGTGGGCATTGCTCAATTCACTGGCGAAAACGATGAAGTAATGAAAAATAGTGAAAAAATAGTGTAATTTTAATGAAAAAACAATTCATAAAACGATATAATATATGGATAAAATGAGGATATTTATTGTGTATATGGATATTCTATCTCCATCAGTAAACTAAGTAAAATAAAAATTCTGCTTTACAAACAACAGATAAAGTATTAAAATAAACAAAAAGATATCTTCAGGGCAGGGTGAGATTCCCTACCGGCGGTAAAGCCCGCGAGCCGAGAGGCATGATCCGGTGAGATTCCGGGGCCGACAGTACAGTCTGGATGGAAGAAGATGATAGTACAGTTGATTTTTTGTATGAATGAATGTAGTATCAGAGCTCTGAGATGGTGATCCATTTCAGAGCTTTTTATATAGGAAAATCAGACATTCATTTATCAATCATATGTAACAGATCAATTCCACCCTGCAGATATTTCTGCAGGCTTTTTTTGTATCTGGTACATCGTTTTCGAAATAACTATACCATTCACTTGTCTGTGAATCCGATTGCACATGTTTAAAAGCCTCGGCGTAGCCCAGGCAAAGAACAGGAATAAGAAAGAAGGAATAGAAATGACGGATCAGGAATATATGCTTCGGGCTATTCAACTGGCCAAAAAAGGAGAAGGCTGGACGAATCCCAATCCTATGGTAGGGGCAGTGATCGTAAAAGACGGAAAGATCATCGGGGAAGGCTATCATAAAAAGTATGGAGAACTTCACGCGGAACGTAATGCAATTGCTTCTCTTACAGAATCAGCAGAAGGTGCGGTGATTTATGTCACGTTGGAGCCTTGCTGTCATCATGGTAAAACACCTCCATGTACGGAAGCGATCATTGAACAGAAGATCAGAAAAGTGGTGATCGGTTCCAGAGATCCGAATCCGAAAGTGGCAGGAAAAGGTGTACAGATGTTAAGGGAAGCCGGTGTAACAGTAGTTGAAGATTTTATGAGAGAAGAATGTGATCAGCTGAACCCGGTGTTTTTCCATTATATTACTACGAAGACCCCTTATGTGGTAATGAAGTATGCCATGACACTGGATGGGAAGATCGCAACGAAAACAGGAGCATCAAAATGGATCACCGGAGAATCTGCACGAAAAGAAGTACAGCATATGCGGCATCAGTACATGGGAATCATGGCTGGTATTGGAACTGTGCTTGCAGATGATCCGATGTTAAACGTCCGGGTAGAAGGCTGGAAAAGTCCTGTCAGGATTGTGTGTGACAGTAAGCTCAGGATCCCGCCGGGCAGTCAGATTGTAAAAAGTGCGGAAAAGTACCGGACGATCGTGGCTTATGCAGAACAGAAAAATGCAAAAGAGAAAATAAAAATATTACATACCATGGGAGTTGAAACCATTTACTGTCCCGACGAAAAGAATCAGATAGACCTTAAGAAGCTGATGGCAGATCTTGGAAACAGAGGCATTGACAGCATCCTCCTGGAGGGAGGAGGTACGTTAAATGACAGTGCACTGCGAGCTGGAATTGTAAAGGAAGTACAGGCTTTTGTGGCACCAAAGCTGTTTGGCGGTGTGGCTGGGAAGACACCGGTAGAGGGTATTGGAGTTGAACTGCCGTCTGAAGCAGTGGAACTGAAATATACAGATATCTGTCAGATCGGTGAGGATATCCGGATAAAATGTCAGGTGTGTGATAAAAAACAGGAGGAATCATGTTTACAGGAATCGTAGAAGAGAAAGGAAAAGTCCGTTATATACAGCTGACAGGGGAATCAGGGATCCTGGCAGTGAAAGCCCGGAAAGTCCTGGAAGGGACAAGGATCGGTGACAGTATCGCTGTGAATGGTGTGTGTCTGACAGTTACGTCGATTCAGCCGGACGGATTTACTGCCGATGTGATGGCAGAGACGATCAGAAGAAGCAGTCTTGGCAGCTGCAAGGCCGGAAGCCAGGTAAACCTGGAACGTGCAATGGCTGCAGACGGTAGGTTCGGGGGACACATAGTAAGCGGCCATATTGATGGGACTGGCGTGATACGTTCCATGCTCCGGGAAGAAAATGCCATCTGGGTATCAATTGAGACATCGCCACAGATTTTGCATCTGATCGTGGAAAAAGGATCCGTCTGTATTGATGGGATCAGCCTGACAGTTGCAAGGGTTGATGAAGCTGGTTTTCAGGTGTCGGTCATTCCACATACAGGAGAAGAAACCACTCTTTTGGAAAAGGTGCCGGGGGATCTGGTTAATCTGGAAAATGATGTGATCGGAAAATACGTAGAAAAACTGCTTGGCATCAGAAAAAACGAAGAAGAGAAAAAAGAATCCGGAATTACGATGGAGTTTCTTGAAGAATTCGGGTTTTAGAACAGGAGGATATACACTATGTCACAAAATTATCAGTACAACACAATTGAAGAAGCACTTAGGGATCTTAAGGAAGGAAAAATAGTTCTGGTCACAGATGATCCGGACAGAGAAAATGAGGGAGATCTGATATGTGCGGCAGAGTTTGCGACCAGGGAAAATATTAATTTCATGGCGACCTATGCAAAGGGTCTTATCTGTACACCGATGAGTGCAGAAATTGCGGCGAGATTGAACTTTCCGCCGATGGTTGCGGAGAACACGGACAATCACAGTACAGCATTTACCGTGGCAGTAGATCACGCAGATACAACCACAGGTATCTCTGCGGAAGAGCGCTCCTATACTATCATGAAGTGTGTGGATGATCAGTCAAAACCGGAGGATTTCAGAAGACCGGGACATGTGTTTCCGCTTATTTCCAGAAAAGGCGGGGTTTTGGTACGAAATGGCCATACAGAGGCAACAACAGATCTTATGAGACTTGCCGGACTGAAAGAATGCGGCGTGTGCTGTGAAGTTATGAAAGAAGATGGAACTATGATGCGTACATCACAGCTATGGGAAATGGCAAAAGAGCATAACCTTACATTTATTACGATCCGTGATCTGCAGGATTATATAAGAATACATGAAAAGCATGTAAAGGAGGAAGCCGTTGCAAACCTCCCAACGCAGTACGGTGATTTTAAAATGTATGGTTATATCAATGATATTACAGGAGAGCATCATCTGGCACTGGTAAAAGGTGATCTGGGAGATGGTGAGGATGTGCTTTGCCGGGTACATTCGGAGTGTCTGACAGGGGATGCATTCGGATCGCTCAGATGTGACTGTGGCCTGCAGCTGCAGACAGCGATGCGCCAGGTAGAAGCAGAAGGCCGAGGAATTATTCTGTATATGAGACAAGAAGGCCGAGGAATCGGACTGATCAATAAGATCAAAGCATATGCGCTTCAGGAGCAGGGATACGATACTGTGGAGGCTAATGTGAAGTTAGGGTTTGCACCGGATCTCAGAGAGTACTGGGTCGGGGCACAGATACTGTCAGACCTTGGTGTGAAATCATTAAGATTACTGACAAATAATCCGGATAAAGTCTATGGACTTGGCGAATTCGGACTGAAGATCAATGAGAGAGTACCTCTGGAGATTCCGGCACAAAAGTATGACCGGAAGTATATGAAGACGAAGCAGGAAAAGATGGGTCATATTTTTAAAGAAATAAATTTATAAAAAACAGCAAATATCAGGAGGAAGAAAAAATGAGACAGATCAATTTAGTAGAAGGAAAAGTAGTAGCACCGGAGGGAATGAAGGTTGGTATCGTGGCAGCGAGATTCAATGAAATTATTGTGAATAAATTATTGGGAGGGGCAGTCGACGGACTGGTAAGACATGGAGTAGAAGAAGAGAACATTACTGCAGCATGGGTACCGGGAGCATTTGAGATTCCGATTACAGCACAGAAGATGGCACAGTCAGGAAAATATGATGCAATTATCTGCGTTGGAGCTGTCATCCGTGGAGATACTTCACATTATGATCTGGTGTGTAATGAATCTGCCAAGGGAATCGCACAGGTTGAACTTGCAACAGGAATCCCGGTTTTATTCGGAGTGATCACGACTGAAAATATCGAGCAGGCTATTGCGCGTGCAGGAAGCAAAGCGGGAAATAAAGGCTATGATTGTGCATTATCTGCGATTGAGATGGTCAATCTGATGAAGCAGCTCTAAAAGACAGGAAAATAAATGATGACAAAAACGATCATATTCGATTATGATGGAACGATCCATCATACCCTTGGAATCTATGAACCGGCATTTCGTGAAACCTATCAGTGGCTGACAGAACAGAAGGTTACCGAAGAACGGGAGATAGGCTCGGTGGAAATTGCCGGCTGGCTGGGACTTAACAGTAAGGAGATGTGGAATACATTTTTGCCGGAACTGGATCAGAGCTATAAAGAGCAGGCAAGCAGGATGGTAGGAGATCTGATGGTAAGACAGATCAGGAAACATAAGGCAGTGTGGTATCCGGGAGCAGAGGAGATGCTAACAGCTTTGAAGAACCGGGGATATCACCTTGTGATCTTAAGTAACTGTAAAGCTTCATATCGTGAGGCACACTGGAAGGAATTTGGGATGGAACGATGGTTTGATCGTTTTTATGACTGTGAATCATACAGATTCCGTCCAAAGACAGAAATTGTGCAGGAAATCATCCGGGAATATAGTGGCCCTTATCTGGTAGTCGGAGACAGGAGACAGGATCTGGAATGTGCCAGGTCCTGCAAAAGCCCTTTTATAGGATGCCTGTATGGATATGGTGAGAAAGGGGAACTGAATGGGGCTGATTATTATGCAGAACATATAGAGGATATACTGCAGATGGTGATATGATTTTTGCAATATAAAATCTGAAGGAAAAAAGTTAAAAATAAGTACTTCTGTAAAATAAAAGGATATAGAAAATTTGCAACAACTTGTTGCAAATTCTGAGGCGGGGATGATTTTAGGATAGTCATAGTGATAGAGGTAATCCACTTTTCTAACCCCATCTGTACAGTAAAGTTCTCAAGTCCAGTTGTACAAAGCGCTACTGCACGGGGAACCAGATGGAATGCATCTCCACTTCCTAAAAGAACTGCCATAATTCCAAACATGGTAAACTGTCGGTTTCCTTTGCCTTTGCGGATCATTTATAGATTTTACTGTGGAAGATTTTGCATAAAGTGTTTTCCGTGCTTGTGTGTACCATTATCTGATATCAAAGCAGTACAGGGTGATTCCGGCCATGCACAGGTCAATATGATTACGGATGCGTACTCTCAAATTCCGGATGATGACCAAAGGAAAAATGCAGAGCTTTTTAAAGAAGCATTTTATGAGAAAAAGAATCTGAATCCAGAGAGGCGGGCGTTGCTCAATTCGTTGGCGAAAACGATGAAGTAATGAAAAATAGTGAAAAAATAGTGTAATTTTAATGAAAAAACAATCCATAAAACGATATAATATATGGATGAAATGAGGATATTTATTGTGTATATGGATATTCTATCTCCATCAAATCTATTGAAATCTCCATCATTTGTTGATAGAATGATGGAAATAAATCTGAAGTGAAGGAGATTCCTATGAGAGACTTTGATTTTATTGTAAGTCCTGAAAAATTGTTAACACCTGAAATTGTTCAGATGGTTAGCAGCATTCATGAACATAAAGGCAAACAGGAATTATTTCTCGAAGCCAATGTAGATGAATTGAAAACACTCTTAGAAGTTGCATTGGTTCAGAGTACGGGAGCATCCAACCGAATCGAAGGTATATTTACAAGCGATAAGCGTTTGGAAGAATTGGTAAGTCAAAAAGCAGAACCCCGCAACCGATCTGAGCAGGAAATTGCTGGTTATCGTGAAGTACTTTCCACAATTTACGAAGGTTATGAATATATCAACCCAAGACCGAACATTATTTTGCAGTTACATCGAGATCTGTACTCCTATTCACAGG